>JBDMZA010000459.1:0-5920 GCA_039770155.1 Clostridiales bacterium | reverse complement strand
TTTTATAGAGTCTTTATTTAATGGAATAACACCACCAAACATTCTTATATCAATAGCACTTTCTAATATCTTTTCTCTATCTTCACTAAAGTCTTTTGCTCTTGCCTTTCCATCTTTTATTCCTTTTCCTTTATCTGACTCCATCTCTCTTACAAATATATCTTTTCCATTACTTCCATTATAGCCTTTATAATTAAATAAATAATCCCTTATTGTCCTTTTCAATCTTACATCTGTAACGATGTTAATATTATTTTCCTCATCAATTCTTGGCTTATTTTCATCTAATGGATCTCCATTTGGATTAGAGTCTGTAACATCATATATAAATAAAATCTCTTGCCTATTTTTTATCATTAGTCATCCTCCTTAATTTTACCATTTTTATTTTTTGAAAAGCTTTTTCCCAATGTCATACCTAACACAAAATAATAACTAATTTCATTATTTGATAAACTACAACTCGATAACATATAATAACCTATTAATTCCTCTAGAGCTTTGTAATAATTTTCATCATACTCATTTAACTTATTAATAGATTCAGTAAAAACCCTTTTTATAAGCTTTTCATCTAATTTTAATCCATTCAGCCTACCATAAAAAGGCTTACTTTTATTTTTGCTATATTGAATCGATAATAATTTATCAACAAGTACACCTTCCAAGAAAATTGCTCTTTTATAATCATCATCAAATCTACTTTTATGTTTATCTAAAAAATCAATATATCTTTTGTTTTGTTCTGTTTTCTCAATCAATATGCTAGTCCTCCCACTTCTTTTATTATTAAAAATATCTAACTTATTTATAAATTCTATCATCATATATGCTTTTAAAACTGTAGTATCAATATATTCATTATTTATAAACTTCTTTCTTATAATCATAACCACTTGATTCAATAAAAATTCATAACTTATGGGTCTTTGTGTAAATACATTATTTAAAATTTCTAAAAAATATTTATCAAAATTACCTTCAATTTTTTTATTAGGGAAAAACGCTCTTATAATATTAAAAGAAAATTTCATATCATAATTTCCTTCTTTTCCTTTAATATCATGAAAAAAAGAGATTTTATCAATTTCTTTTTTTACTCTAAGTATATTTTTTAACTTTGATGGAATAATATCTTCTATATACAGTAATATCCTAAAGGCACTTTGAATCTCTTCAAAAATAAATATATTATAATTCATATAATTTTTACTATCTGCCATTATTTCTATATAATCTTTTTCGCTTCCCAGCAAATTATCTGATATCGAAACTTTTGTTGAAAATTTTTCTTTATCAAACATATCCATTATTTCTAGTATAATTTCAGTATCATCATCACTAAAAGATACTTTTGGAATGATTGTATAAGTAAATGTTGAAAATCTAGATGTAAAATTTTCATTTAAATATTTTTTAGACCTATCCAATATATGGGCACATTCGCTACATACAGGATAATTTTTCCATGACATTTCTTGTTTAAATCCACCACTTACAAAACCTACCTTATCTACAGTATATGAGTTAAATGTATTTACAAAACCAAGCACCTCTTTTTCATCATTACAAAAATAACAAATTCCATTTCCTTTTGATTTTTTATTATATTTTATAAAATACTGTTCATCATTAATTTTAAACAGATGATTTTTAATAATATTAAAATCACCAACATATAATTCTATATCATTTTTCAATAGGCAAATTGTAAATATTGCTGATTCTTTTTTTCCAAATTTGATTGACTTTATAAGTTCATCAATATCAATAATTATTTGTTTTGTATTATTTTCTATCTCAATATAGATATCATTTAACAAAGTGTATTCACTATCTTTTTTTAATTTTGAATTTAATAATATTGTCCTCAATGAAGTAATTAATTTTGCAATTGTTTTAGATGTTTCTGTTCTTTTGGATGTAGGGGTTACATCTCCACCTCTTGCACTACCACTCTTATAAGCATACCTTAACAATCTATCACTTGAAAATTCTTCATAGTCAACTTTTGAAAAAAACACCTTATTATTTTCTTCTTTAAACAATATTTTGATCACATGTTTGTAATTATTATTCTGATTAGGATTTTCTATAATACTTAACAATCCACTTTCTGATTTAACATATTTTCCTAGTTGATACATAGCTGTTAACATATTATTACCTTCTTTTTTAGACTTTATTTATATAATAAAACATAATACCATAATATGTTATATTAAAATAATTAAATATTCCATCATATAATTTATTCACATATTTACTTTATACAAATATTTTTATAACAACAATCTAAACATTTAGATTTACTTTTTGTTCCCTTAGGATAATAACCTTTTATAACTTTTTTATATTCATCTATATGATTTTTAATATTCTTTTTATCTTTTTCATTTATCTCGATCTCAACCAACTTACTCCCATTTCGACAATATACTAAAAATCCTTTTTTAACACTTTTTTGATAAATTTCTTCAATCATAATCCCATATAGTATAAGTTGGTTTTTATATGTGCTATATATTTTCTCATCATAAATAGCAAATTTATAATCTAAAGGAGCCAATTCTCCATTAACTAGTGTATGGATTTCGTCAACTTTACCTCTAATCATAAAAACATTAGATATTAGATTAATATCTATAACTTTATTTACAGAATTAATACTTTTTCTAAGATAGTTTTTGTTTTGTATTTCTCTTAGTTTATGAATATCTCTACCTTTTTGAACTTTGTACCTTTGTTCTTCTTTTTGAGATATTCCAGCACATTTCATATAATATATAAATCTCTTACAATACAAAAATTCAATTATTTCAGAAGGTGTTATATAATAATCAAATTCATTAAAAAAATTTTGAAATGATTTCATCAGAAACTAACTCCTTATCAAATGCTTTTCCTAGTAATCCAGCCATATTTAATTCATCTCTACTCATTGGAAAAATATATACTGAATCATTTTCAATATCAATCATGTCTTCCAGTTCTAATTTCAACTCATCTAGCTGATTTGTCGCTAAACCACCTAAAAAAACACTTTTTTGTACTCTATATAAACCGACATTTTTACATTTTTTTGCCACTCTTCCACGTATTTTATCTGATTGTATATCATAGATCACCCATGTAATCAATTTTTAATCTTCCTCCAATATCCTGTTTGCTATTTTATGACAATCGTATTGAATAATATTTCTAAATTCTATATTTCTTCCATCCCTCTTTATTTTGTTTTCTAACTCTTTATTATATTCATCAATAAGTAGTTTCTTCCCATTTTTATTTAAATAATAGCCATTTTCAACCTTATCAAAAAAGTTATCTAGTATTCTTTTCTTTGTAAATAGTCTGCATACAATGTTGTCCATATAACCTCTATATTTTTCCACCACATCAAAAATTAGAGCTTTTTTATTGTAATTATCAGTATGCATAATCCCTATATATGGATCTAATCCAGCCAAAATACAAGATTTTTCAACACTTGAGTAAAGTATTCCATATGAATAATTTAAAAAACAATTAAAATAATCTAATGCTGGATTTCTACTTCTTCCTTTAAATTTATATTTTTCTGGAAATATTTCATTTATTGTTTCAAAATAAAACCTACTTGCACTACCTTCAAATCCTTGAATTGTATTTCTTACCTGATTAATAGAAGTATTATCTATACAATCCAATTTACTTTTAACTCCTTTTATCTTATTAACAGTATCATAAATAAAATCTTTTCTTTCATCTCTCCTGTTAACTGCAAGTTTGTTTAGCAAATTTATTTGATTTTGCATTTTTTCTGAAATCCATTCTTTTACTAAGTTAATACCTAAAGAATTTTCTTCTAAAAATAATTGTTTTCTCCTTATTGTTGAAATACTTCCATGCTTTGAATGCCATACTCTTCCCATTGGATATCCATTTTCTTTTAAAAAAACAATGTCAATGTTGTTATCAATTGCTAATTCAATAGCATCAGTTGTTATCATAACATGTGTTGTTATTATAATTTGTTCAACTTTTTTTGATGATATATCATTTTTATTCTCATTATCTTTGACTTGAAAACATTCTCCTCGTTTGCACAAAAACAAACCTGGTGTATTTAAAATTAATTTCACAATATTATCACTCCATACAAATACTTGTAATTATTACTTCTAATGAAATTAATTCTACATAAGATTTTTTTTTCCTTTTAAATTATTTTTCAATTATATTAATTTTAATATAATTCTATTTAGTACTTATTACCGCAAAATCCTACTTAAATAACCTCCATAAATAGCTTCTGAATAATTCTTAATATTTTCGAAACCTCCAAACTCTTCTACTATAAGTTTATGTATAGATATAAAGTTTTTAATTTCATCCCAATATCTTGTTATGTTTTTACATATTATTACATATATCTATTATTCATTTCACAGATTATAAGTTATTATCCATAAAAATGTACATCAGCGAAATACAATAATTATGAATTGTGAGATTAATAGTCTTTATACCAAACATATATAAAGATTAATTATTTATAATTCACTACATTAAAAAACACATCTAAAGGAATATTTTCCCTTTGGATGTGTCTTATTGAATGGAGGCGAAACAAAAAAATTATGGTCTATGAATAAAATAGCTTATTTTAATTCATCTAAAAACTATAGTTTATATAGATTTCAACCAATTGAGGTTGATAACAATAATTATTCTAGTAAAGAAACTTACAAACTCTAGAAAATAAACTTGGTAAAGACAAATTTTTCAAACAGTATGATAGCGATATAAAATATAATTCTAAATTAGATAAGAAATAGGCACTAAAAACATATGGAAACGGTTACCTCAAAATAATAAGCAACGAGATGAAAACTATGTATAATGGTATAAACAAAAACAAGCTTATAACCAAATATAAAAGAATAGTAGGTAAAAACTCTCTTGATGAACAAGTTAATCAAATAAAGGATAAAATAAATAGTGATTTTACAAAAAATACGTCTCTTGAAAATTCAAAGTCCATTATCACTAAATCAAATGATAAAATTATCAGATAACTAAGTAAAATTAAAGATAGATCTATTGGTTAGCTATTGAAAGATTTATTTAGTACTAACAAATATCCTCTTCATAGTAAAATTTAATAATTTCTATTTTTATTCTATATATAACATATTGTATTAAATAAATATAGTATGTTATATTAATTTCTATCAAAAAAATATTAGTTTTTTTAAATTCAATAATAAAGTAACATTCAACTTCAATTAAACATAATCCTATTGTGTTCAAGGCAAATGCATATGAAATCGTTTGTTTAAATCTAATAACTAATTTAGGATATAATGGTTAATTAATACCAATTTATAACAAGTACATCCTTTAAACTATAAAATAGCAAATTAGCATACTAATATTTTCCAGTCATTCTATTACAGGGTTGCAGCACTAGATATTTTGTTGTAAATCAAAGTAGGTTAGTAACTAGAATTAAGTAAAATAAGTATATGGAAATTTACAGGTGGCTAAAACACTACTTTATAGCTTTAAATACAAATAAAAATATTT
Source organism: Clostridiales bacterium (assembly GCA_039770155.1). Lineage (GTDB taxonomy): Bacteria > Bacillota > Clostridia > Acetivibrionales > JBDMZA01 > JBDMZA01. The sequence continues at coordinate 349 of JBDMZA010000459.1, read as the reverse complement.
TAAATTTACTAAATATTAACATATAAATAAAACTGATAACCATATGCGTTTGACTTGCTATTGTGTTATTTTCGTTTCTGTAAATAACTTGTTAATAAAAAAATTATAGATTAAAATATCCAATATAATTTATTTACTATGATAGGTAATCCTTTGAAGTAATCTCTAGATTTCTCCTCATATCAGTTTCAATCCTTGTTTTAGTGGAAGTCCTACTTAAATGCTAAAATTGCTATATCTCTCTCCAATTGCACATTCACTAATTTTTTTGACTGCTAAAATCCCCACTTTTCAAATCCATTATATGTATATAAAGCTTGTTAATTCATAGTTTTTTAATCATAACATC
>JBDMZA010000458.1:0-2759 GCA_039770155.1 Clostridiales bacterium | reverse complement strand
TTTGTAATTATTCTAGAAAGAAATAGGCCCAATACTATAACTAAGCTACAGATTATCCAAACAACAAAATATGTATCATATACAATCTTAGTAATACTATTCATTGGTACTACACCTACAATTATCCAATCAGTACTATCGATTTTTGCATATGTAAGAAGGGAGTTTATATCATTTACATTATAATTTTTCTTTGAAGTCATTTTAAAATCATCTTTTTTTACTGTTTTTAAAATATCTTTTATATATTTATATTGAAGTTTTTTTCCTAAAAATTCTTTATTTTTTGGGTCCTCAATTAAATAACCATTTTTATCGATTATGAAAACATGACTCTTGTCATAACTAAATTTTACATTTTTCAGTAATTCTTTAATTAAACTTTCCTTTATATTTACTATTAATGTACCCATATCCTTTTGATTTACAGTATAATTGTTAACTTTTTTAAATAATGTTATAACATAAGGAGAGATATCATAAGTATTTTTATAGTCACTTACATAAGTTTCTGTCCATAGTGATTTTTCATTTGTTTTAGTAAACCATTTAAATTTTATATTATCTTTTGTAAAACTGTATCCATCACTTAATCCTACATAGGATCTATCTAAAGTATAGTCTCTTCCATTAGTAACAAAATAAACATCTGCTAATTCATCTCTATTAGAAAAATAACTTGTCAATATATTACTTATTTGATCATCAGCAATAGATTTTTCATCTAAATTTAATGTTTCATAGGAATCTATAATTTCTACTAACTGCCTATTATTTTTAGCTAAAACAGTTAGTTTATTTATTTCACTAAAAGTTAAATTAACCTTTTCACCTGTTTGACTTATAATTTGTTCAGTCGTTTGAAGAGCTTGATCAAATAAAGTTTTAGAAATAGCTTTAAATGCTGCATAACTTATTATTACAAAAGAAAATATAAGTATTAGAAAAAATAATATATTCAATTTATAACTGACCTTAAGATTTTGTAATTTCAAATTTTTTAATTTCAGATTTTTTAATTTAGTTCCATAAAAATGTCTTAAAATTTTCATTTTAAACTCCTTAAAATTTAAAATAATTACTCGCTTAAAACTTTATCGACATTTTCTGAAATAGATTTCACTTTTTCTTCTATTTTTTCTTCACTATACTCATTAATAGTAATATCCCATAATTGCCCTAGTTCAGTTGTTAATATAGCTTCAATTGTTCCCCATTCAGGTATTGAAGGATATGATTTTCCATTCTTGATTTGTTCCTTTAGTATTGATTTCATTGGATCTTCTTTAATAACATCATGATCGTAAACAGCTTTTAATGCAGGTAAATGACCAATGGTCTTTGTTAATTCTACTTGAGCATCTTTTGATGTCAATTGTCTTACAAGTTTTGCTGCTAACTGTTTATTTTTTGAAGACTCTAAAATTGATAATACACTTCCTCCAAAAAAAGCTGCTCTCTCCTTTGGTCCTTTTGGAATCATTGTAATTCCAAAATTCTTATAATCATAATTTTTAGGCGTGTTATCATCTATTACTTTTAAATTATTAATTAAAGAAGCATCTGTAATTGTTGTTGCATAATAGCCTTTTTTAAACATATCAGTAACTTCAGCCATATTCTTCATTAATGCTTCTTTTGACAAAAGACCATCGTTAACCAATCCTGTATAAAACTTAATTCCTTCAATTGCCTCTGGTTTACCTAATAAAGATTTTTCAGCATTTTCATCTAAAAAATCTCCTCCTGCCCCCCATATCCACCAAGAAAAATTATGAGGAACATTCCAATCGTTTTTACCAGGCATACCTATTGCAGACATTTTTATTCCATCAATCTCAACATCATTCAATTTTTCCAATGACTTTTTAAATTTATCCCATGTATCAAAATCTTTTTTTGGATTTATTCCAACTTTCTCACATGCATCTTTTCTATAGTATAAAAGTCTGGTATCTATAAACCATGGAATAGCAAAAATTTTATCTTCTCCCAAAATTTTTGTTGTGCTTAATGAACCTTCAACAAAATTATTTGGGTTATAAACCTGTCCCATATCTGATAATCCAGGTTTTTGTGAAGCCATCATACCAACCCATGTAGTTCCTAATTGAGTAATATCAGGTTTCTCTCCTGAATTAGTTACTGCATCCATTATTTTGTTAAATGCTACGCCCCATTCTAGTACTGTTATATTCAATTTTACATTTGGATTATCTTCTAAAAATGGTTTTGCTAACTTCTTTATATTATTTTCTGATTCCTGTCCATTATTTGGCATTATCCATAATTCCAAAGTCACTTCTGTTTCACTACTTTGATTAGTAGTTTTATTAGCTACTCCATTATTTTTTTTACAATTTGTTACTGAAAGTAGAGTACCAATAATTAATATAAAAAGAATTACTCTTTTTTGCATAATATTGCCTCCTCGATTTGGAATTAATATGAATTGACATAATATATATTACATTATACAACATTTTTCGCATATTGTTAATACCTAAAAAAAACATTATCCCTTATAAATATATAAAAACAAATAATTATTTTTTATAAATAAGCTCAATTTTTATCATATTTTTTATTGTTTTTTTAACTTTTTAAAGTTTTTAAAATTTAATTTAAAAATATCTTATCATCTTATTTACAAAGAATATTACTTAGGGATAGCCAAAAAATAAACTCTAATTCTCGAGTATGAATTCGCGCGATTTAAGCGAACTTCAGACGAAAAGAATTCGGTATTATTTTTTAGG
>JBDMZA010000457.1:0-7270 GCA_039770155.1 Clostridiales bacterium | reverse complement strand
TATATTTACAGGACATCATCAATAATTATCCACTTGGATAGTATGTCTATATTTTATGGGACTAAGTTTATCAAACAATCAAATTGCAAAAGAATTTGATTTATGTCAAAGCGATACACAATACATGACAACAAAACTTAGAGAAGGCATAGCTATTAAAAGACCTAAAGTGAAGTTGGAAGGTGAAGTTGTTTACAATTCTAAAGTTTGCGGAAATGGTCTATTTGACTTGCTTTTAGGCCTATTTATTTCGTGAATAATTACCAATTCAAAACACGATAAAAGACTTTTTCTTATCAACTGCTTTGCCAAATATTCTTTTCTATTTATATAAATTTGAATTTGGAATGGAAATCATATTTGTATTTTTACATGAATGAATCCAAATTCCTTATCAAGGTAATAAAACATAAATATAAGCATTTTCTTTTCCTTGTTTTAAGTTCAAGTTTTGTGTATCTTTATTTTTAAATATATTAACTAAAAGACAATATTCTACTGTTGCCAATATACAAATCAAAGTCTTTTATATTGGTTTTTTATTAAATTATTTTAATTATTAATATTAGATTATTTCAAAAGTATTGTTATATTTTGTACAGATTTGTAAAATGAAATTTTATTTGTAATAGAAATATAATTTACTACAAATAAAATCTACAAATAAAATCTACAAGAAAAGATGTGTTTAAAAGTTTTATAGGTTATCCTTAAAAACGATGAAATTTGACAAAATACGATATAAGTATATAATTTAATATAATATTTTTATAATTAATCTGAAAAAATATCAAAATCTATTTTTAATATTATTTAATAATACTTGGAGGTAAAAGAAGTGAAAATGAAAATCATTGTAATCATTGTTACTTTAGTAAGTCTATTAATATCATTAGGTTTGTTATCTAATAAAAGAGCTATAGCCAATCCGACATATGGACAAAATATTGTGAATCAAATATTTAAAGTAGATAAAGAGGGAAAAAAAGTTTTTGATGAAACTGACAGAAAAATGCTTATTGATATGATGACTTTATTTATATCACTTGATGATTCAAGTAATTTCAAAAATTTATATCAAAGAGTTTTTGAAAAACTTTTATTTGATAATAAAAATGAAACTGGTTCACTAAAAACAGGTATAAAAACTGTGAATGGATTTATAAATTTTATTCAAAATAATACATATAAATTTGATTTGAAAAAAATGGAAGAGTATCTTGTTGAAAATGACAGTGCTGCATTTGCAGATTTAATTGATATGAGAGAAGTAGAATTCAAAAAAGAGATGATAAAGGCAGGTAATGATATAAAAAATATTGATGAAAATCTTAAATATTTATCAATGCTTTATAAAATTTTTCAGAAATCAGATACATTTCATACTGAATTTTATATATATAATACAAATACAAATAGAATGAATCTGGATGAAAATAAAGTAAAAGTTATTGTAGATAATTTAGGTGAAGAATTGGGAATTATAAATAAAGATACAAAAGATATTGTAGAAGGACTGAATGAAATTGTAGAATATTGTAATAATACTAAAAATAAAAGAGATAAAATATTGATAATCAAATATTTTAATGAATATGGAATGGTTAAGATAATACCAGTACCAACAGAAACATCAACTTCAACTTCAACAAATACTGCTTCAAAATCTGCTAAAAAATCTACAAAAACACCATCACCAAATAAGAAAAATAATACAGATAAGAAAAAATTACAAACAGAAAATATAAAAATTGAAAATACAAAAAATGATGAAAAAAAAGAAGAAATCATATTGGCAGAACCATTTGATTTCAATGTTGATATAGTAAAGGATAATAACAAGGTTATAGGGACTTTAGATGTTGATAATTGGAATGAATTAAAAGAAAAAGTTAATTCAAATAAACTAATTACTTTTTTAACTATTACAGAAGATACAGGTGTTTTATCATCAACCTTTAATATTCCATGTAGTGTTTACTATGAAATATGTAGTAATAAGTACATTGAAGAATTTATTATATCTACAGATAATGGAGTAATAAAAGTCAACAAAAAAGTAATAAAAAAATATGTTGATGATTTTTTAGATAATGAAGATGAAAAAATTAAATCAACAGCTGTAATAAGTTTTATATTTAGAGAATATTCTGATAAAGGATTAATGGATTATAGTTTTGATATTGCATTGAATAAGATTAATAATAATGGTACAACTGTGATGGAAGAACTTAGTGGCAATAATTTATTTAACAGTATAATAGAGATTTATTAAGAATAGCTAAAAAATAAAATTATTTATAAATTAATAAAATACTTGTATTTTAACAAATAATATGATAAATCTCACTATATTAACTTACAAAATAAGAAAATATGATAAAATAAGACAGTATATTTGATTGGTTAGGAGTTAGTGATGGAAAATATTGACGAATATGAAATTGACATCAAAGATATATTTTTAATAATAGTTAACAAATGGTATTATATAGTTATATGTGTTTTGTTAGCCCCGACAATAGCTTATTTTATATCAACATATTACATTAAACCTGTTTATAGAGCAGAAACTACACTTTTCCTTGGTAAAGAAAAAGATAAAATTGGAGGATTAAGTTTGCAGGACTTGCAGGCAGGTTCTCAGTTAATAGTTGATTATAGAGAAATAATTATTTCAAAACTTTCATTAAGTATAGTAAAAAATGATATGGAAATTAATGTTGGTTATTCTGAGTTTAAGAATAGTATAGATGTTCAAACAGTGAAAGATTCAAGAATATTTAAAATAAGTTTTGATAGTACAGATCCTGAGTTTGCTGCAGTGACTGCCAATAAGCTTGCACAAGTCATGGTAAGGTTAGCTGATGATATTGTAGAAGTAAAAAATGTCAAAGTAATTGATAGAGCAGAAATTCCTAAATATTCTATAAAACCAGACATAAAGAGAAATATGACTATTTCAGGAGCAATTGGAATTGCTATCAGTTTATTACTTATATTCTTACTAGAATTTATTGACAATACATTTAAAAAACCTGAAGATATTGAAAAAAGACTTTCTACAAATGTAATTGGAACAATCCCAAGATTCGAGATGAAAAAATGGAATTTTAAAAAATATGCTATAAATGAAAAAATAATTAATGATGATTCTGATAATTTGATTGCATTGCATAAACCTAATTCAAATTATGCTGAGGCATATAGAGAGTTGAGAACAAACATTAAATATAAAGGAATAGACAACAAAATTAAGTTTATTCTACTTACAAGTGGAGGGGCAAGTGACGGAAAGACATCAACAGGTTCAAATCTTGCTATAAGTATAGCTCAAACAGGTAAAAAAGTTCTTTTAATTGATGCAGATTTAAGGAGACCAAAAGTTCATAAACAGTTTAAATTAAGTAATAGATTTGGTCTTACAAACATATTAACTCAAGGTGAAAATAAAAAAACGGAATACATAATACAAGAATTTGATAGTGTCCACAATTTATATATTTTAACAAGTGGACCTATTCCACCTAATCCATCAGAAATATTGGAATCAAACAAAATGAAGGAAGTATTACAATCTTTTGAAGAATCATATGATACAATAATTATTGATGCTCCTCCAGTAGGTCACGTAACTGATGCAGCTATATTATCAAGAGTAGTAAATGGAGTAATATTTGTTGTTGCATGTGGTGAAACAAATGTAGATTTGGTTAAAAAGGCAAAAAAATCAATAGATGAAGTCAATGCAAGATTATTGGGAGTGGTTTTTACCAAATTAGATAAGTCAGCAGGAACATATTATTATAATTCTGTTTCTAGTAATTATTATTCTTAGAGATATTCAAAAAATAAACTCTAATTCTCGAGTTATGCACTCATATGTGCTGCTCATTGAATAAGTAAAGTAAATTAGATTTTATTACAAAAGAAAAATACTTAAAGAACAAAAGCTAAGGAGGCTTAAAAGATAATGAGAAAAAGAAGTTTAGCAATATTACTTTTAATTACAATATTTACAAGCATGTTGATTTTACCGAAATATGTTGAAGCAGAAGAGGATAACAGAACACTTGGTGAAAAGATAGCTGAGGAAGTGTTTAAAGTAGATGAGTCTAATGAAATGATATTTACAATAAAAGACAGAGAGATGCTTGTCGAATTGATACGTTTGATGGATTCGCTAAGTGAGCCTGATGATTTTTCAGAAGCTTATGCAAAAGCTTTTGATAGGATTTTAGATGGACAACAAGACAGAATGGAATCACTTGGAGCAGGTGTTAACACTGCAAAGGGATTTGTGAATTTTATAGAGAATAATATATATGACTTCAGTCTTGAAAAAATGGAAACATATCTAATGGAAGATGATAAAAAATCATTTGCAAAAGCAATAGATGAAAGAGAAGAAGAGTTTAGAAATGAAATGGAAAAATCAGAGGCTGATTTGGATAATATTGATAAGAGTCTTGAAGGACTAAAAAAGTTATTTAAACTTTTAAGAAAGTCAAAAACATTTCATACAGAATTTTTTAGTTATTATCAAAACAGTGATTCTTTAAAATTAAATAGGGAAAGAGCAAAAGAAGTTATTGATGATATTAATGAAGATCTAGAAAATAAAATTGAGAATATAGAAACAGTAATTGATGCTATGGAGGTAATGCCAGAGTATTATAATGATAGCGAAAATAAGAGCGATAAAAATTCTGTATTGAATTATTTGAAAAAATATGGAATTACAATAATTATTACTGGTGAAAATAGTAATACACAACCAACTCAACCAGTAATAATAACTCCTTCTCCAACACCATCAGAAACTTCTACATCTACAGCAACTACAACTTCTGCACCTTCAGTTTCTCCTACATCTTCAGGGATAACTATAATTCCGGAAGAAATACCTGAAGGGTCAGTAGGGATTCCAGCAGACTTAGTGTTAGATGGGAATAAAGTAAGTGGTTCACTGAATGTAGAGAGTTGGAATGAAATCAAAGATGAAATTACTGATGACTCATTATTTATTTCTACAAAAAGTGAAGAGAAAAATATTAAGTCCTCTGATTTTAGTTTGCATGGAAATATCTATAATGAAATACTATATAATACAAAAATAGAAACTTTATTACTATCTACTGATAATGGTACAATTAAAATTAAAAAAGATATATTTGAAGATAGTTTAGGTGATTTTTTAAAAAATGATAGTGAAGAAGTAAAATCAACTGCTACAATTAAATTTGAATTTAATGGTAATACAATTGATTCTCAAATGTATGATTCACTTTCTCAAGAACAGAAGAAATTATTTAAAAAAGATAACAAATATTTTGATATCAATATTTATTTATCTAAAATAAATCAAAGTGGAGAATTTGTAACAAAAAAATTAAATAGTGGTAATAGTTTTAAGAAAGAAATTGAAATATCATTACCATATGAACTTAAATCAGGAGAATCACCAGAGTTTGTAACAGTATTTTATCTTGGAGATAATGGTGTTTTAAAAAACATGCAGGGTATTTACAATGAAAGCGAAAAAGTAGTTTTATTTAAAGTTAAACATTTGAGTATATATGTGCCAATGGTATATGCTAAAATATTCAATGATGTAATTTCAACTTATTGGGCTAAGGATTATATTTATAAATTGGTGTCAAAAGGAATAATACAAGGTGTAAGTGATTATAAATTTGCTCCATCAAAAAATCTAACAAGAGCAGAATTTGCTACACTATTACTAAGACTTTTAAATGAAGAAGATATGGATATTACTAGTGTAAAAAATAAATTTTTGGATATAAATAAAAATGATTGGTATTATAAAAATATTTTAATAGCATCAGAACTTGGATTGATTAAAGGATATAATGATAATACATTTAAACCTAATCAGAATGTAACAAGAGAAGAATTAGCAGTTATGATATTAAGAGTTACAGGAAACAGTGTATCAAACAAAACATTTGATAGCCTGACATATGAAGATAAAGGTGATATTAGTGAATATGCGAAAGAGGCGGTAGCTAAAATTTATGGTGCCGAAATAATGGTTGGGAAGACAGGAAATAAATTTGATCCAAAAGGTAAAGCAAAAAGAGATGAAGCATCAAAAGTTGTATCTATATTGTTTGATTTATTAAGGAATTAATGATGAATTGATAATTTGTTATATTTATTATTAATTTTTTAAAGTGAGGTATTCAAATGAAAAAAGTTATGTTATTTATTGTTGGGATGATATTATCAATTTGTGTAGGAATTTTTGTTCCAAAAATGTCTTATGAAGCTGGATGTGATGTTGAGTGGAATATAAATAAATTTAGCGGAAAAAGTCATGATGAAAAGGCAGATACAGTAAATATTGAAAATGATTCTGAAAACATAGTAGAGTCTGATAATAAAATTAGTCAGAATAATAAATATACTCAAAGCAATAAAATTGAGGAAGACAATGATATAGAATCAAATAGTGATAAAAATGTTGCTGATATTTCAAGTTCTGACAATAGTAACTTAAATTCAAATGAAAAAAATAGCCAGAGTCTACAATATGAAGCTGAAGAATTAAGTATCAAAAATGAAGATTCATCTGATTCATCGGAAGATGATATTTCTGAAGATACTGAAAAATATTCATCAGATTGGATAGAGTTACAGATAGAAAAGCACAGTGATGAAATAGATAATAATGATTTAAGTGATTTTCGAAGAATAATAGTTATGATTAATCAAAGTTATATAGCTAGTATGGCACAAGACGGATTTGACTCTGAAGAACAGGAAAAACTGAAAAATCATTTGACTCAAAATTTATCTCAGTCAGATTATAGTAAAGCAAAAATACTTTTTTATAAATATGATTATTTATTGGATGCTGAATAATTATATACTTATTTAGAAAATAAATTTATTTTCCCTTATAGGTTGCTTTTAAATTTATAAGGGATTTTTTTATGCTTAAATAGTTATTTTGGTGAGAAATAATAATTTTAATAGATGAATATGATGTACCTTTAGAAAGTGTTATCATAATGGATTTTATGAGCAGATGGTAAAGTTTATCTGTTCCCTTTTTGAAGATATACTTAAGGCAGAATCAAAAAATAAACTAGTCAACTTTTTTTAAAAATCCGTTAAAGCATCGGCAATTTCAGAAAAAAGTTGTTTTATGAAATTTTTGATTATGCCTAAAACAAATATAAATCTTAACTTTGCTGTAGTTACATGTGTAAATGTCAAGATAAAAATGGTTCTTTATCACTTT
>JBDMZA010000456.1:0-4187 GCA_039770155.1 Clostridiales bacterium | reverse complement strand
TGTTTTAAAAAAGAATAATATAAGGATAGAAAGATTTGAAGGAGTAGATTGATAGTATATGTATAATATTCTAAAAGTAACTTTTAGAATGATAAATGTCATGAAATATGTCGTACGATATCAAAATATTGCTTTTGTAGTTTTATTTAATATATAATTAGATAAATAGGCTTATAAAGGGGGATGTAGAATGGTTAGAAAATTAACAGAACTTGACAGAACAAAGACTTTAGATTTTTTAGCAGATGAAGCAGCTATAAACTTATTTATAATCGGCGATATAGAGTGTTTTGGTTTTGATAATGATTTTCAAGAACTTTGGGGACAATTTGATGAAGAGGACAATTTTGAAGGGATATTATTAAGATATTATGAATCATTTATTCCATATTTTAAAAATTTGAAAGCAGATATGAGTGAATTTAAAGAAATAATTTTAAATATTCCAGATGACAAGATAATTTCTGGAAAGCTTAGTGTTGTAGAAAAATTTGATAAATTAATACCTAACTATAATCTAAAGGAATTACATTTTTGTGAAATGAGTTCTATTGATAATTTAAAAAATGATAATGTAGATAACATTGTTAAAAGAGCTGTTCCAGATGATGCAAAAAGAATTATAGGGCTTATATCAACTATTGAAGAATTTGATCATGGAATAAAACTTTCTGTGGATAAAGAATATAGAAACATAAAAGAAAAAATGACAAGGGGATACTATGTAGAAGACGAAAATGGAAATATGATATCTATTGCTCAAACAACTGCAGAAAATTCTAAATCAGCTATGGTAGTTGGAGTTGCTACATTAAATGAGCTTCGTAACAAAGGATTAGCATCAAAATGTATGTCTAGATTGTGTTATGATGTACTAAATGACGGGAAAACATTATGTTTATTCTATGATAATCCTAAAGCAGGTAGTATATATCATAGGCTAGGTTTTAAAACTACTGAAAGATATGGAATGATACAGAAAGCTAAATAGTAAGAAGGTTTTTATGTAATTGAGACTAGAACAAAGAAGTAGTAAGATGCGAGGAGTTTGTAAATTAAAATACAACAATACAATTTTTAGTATATTTCTTTCCTTTGTATAAATCCTTATCAGCAAGCTTTATACAATCCTCTAATCTCATATTGTTTTTATATTCACATATACCAAAAGTTAGAGTAAAATTGATTTCTAAATTACTTATGTCATAAGTAATTTTTTGAATTTTTTTCCAATGTTATCAACAGTTTTATATGAATTTTCTAAAGAATCTTGTATTATAATTAAAAATTTTATGAAAATTTTTTTAAAATTGACCTTAGAACAATTGTATAATATTATATTTGTATAATATGGAAAAAGGAGTACTTAGGGAAATGCAAAATTATAAAAATCTGTTAAGGCATACTTTTTATGGAAATTTCGATACTGGAGTCCTATTAATATTTTTATCATTTTTTATTTGGGATGAATCTAAAACAATGTTTGCAGTTGCGATCGCATTTATGATACCTGTATTTATTAATACAATTATTGATTATTTCTTTTCAGAATTGAGTGATAGAGGTAATCGGATTAGATTGATTGTAATTGGAAATGTTGGTTCTGCATTTTTTTTGAGTCTATATGGTTTATCAACAAGCATATATATGTTGTATGGACTAATTTTTATAAAGTCCCTATTTGCAAAAATATACAATACATCTTTATCACCATTTATTAGAGAGGCTATAAAAGAAGAAGATTATAAATCATTTATTGCAAAATTAAACGTGAAAGGTAGTGTAGGTGCTGCAGTCGGTGGATTTACATTGATGATGGTTTATCTTTATACAAAGAATCTATCTCTAATATTTTTGATATCTGGATCAATTGAGTTATTTTCTACACTATTTTTGGTTAGATTAAAGTTAGTACAATATAACCTTAAAAAGAAAAAAGAAGATGAAGAGGATATTAAATGGTTTAAAAATATTACTATAATATATACTATTAAAGCTTTTGGTATTGCATTGATAATGAATCGGATTATTATATCTTTACATGATATACATATAATAAGTATTGAATATGTTGGTCTTATATTCTTTGTAACTTATGGAGTATCAAAAATTATTGCAGCACAAATATATGACTGGTTTTCAAAAGTTAAAATTCAACAAATGTTAATATTCTCATTTGTAGTACAAGCAATTGCTTTATTATTATTTTCAATAATAAGTGAATTATATTTTATTATTGGAGTATTATTTATATATGAATTGGTAGATAATATTACATTTATATATACATCTGATAGAATAAATAAAAGTTTATTCACTAGCATTGGTAAAAAATTATCCAAATTTCGAATTATTATTGCGTTTGGTAGTATTGCAGGGCAATTAATAATTGGTCAGATTTGGGATAGAGTTGGTGTCAGCGAGACATTCTATTTCACTAGTTTGATTTTAATGGTATTGGTAGTAATTATTATTATAAGAAAAGATGAACTAAAAATTACTAGTGACAAAAATTAGTTTACATTTCAATAAAATAATAGAGGTATATAAAAAGATTCAATACGACTGTGTTGAATCTTTTTATGGTTTATATTTTTAAATTTACAACAGATTATAAAGTTAATCTACAATTATTGTTTAAGATGAAACCACGCCATCTTTAATTTTGATTGTTTTTTTTGCACAATTTGATATTTCTGAACTGTGAGTAACTATGATTACAGTTTTGCCTTTTTTGTGCAATTTTTGTATTATATCTAGTGCATCTTTTTCAGAAAAAAGAAGTTTAAAAAAAATTGGGCAAGATTAATTCAAAAGATCTATAATGTTGATCCTTTAAAGTGTAATAAATAATGTTTTAAGTTCTTCTATTACTAATGATATAGATAAATATTTTTTTATATAGCGATCTATACTTGAAATTTTATGATCTGTTATCTTTTGATTTTCATAATACTCTCCTCTCTATCATTTGGTAGCAGTAATATCTATCACTCTTTGTTTGATAGAAGTCAAGTATAAATGGGCATAAAAAAAACTCATAAAACTATTTTTATTAGTGTTGAGTTTTTATATAAATTTTGGCGAATTATTTAATAATCAAGGTTATAATAATTATATTTAAATATACCTTCACCTGATAATATTTCATTTCCTAATTCTATTCCTAAAATATAATAATTTGGTTTAAAAAACTTTTTATTAATACAATAACCAAAAAAATCTTTTAGATTACCATTAATAATTAATGTAGGAGTTTGACAAACAAAACTGACAACAGGCCAAGTTTTATCTTCATAAGATGAATATCCCAAATATACTTCCCAAGTATATTTCCAAAAAGTAATATTTGATATCAAACTACCTATTGGCAATTGTTCTATTTTCCATGGCCAAACCATTATTTCTCCGCTTGGAATATCAGGATCTATAATATCAGATAACCAAATATCCCATGTTAAATTCATTATTTCAGGAAATGTACCTTTATTTTCATGTAAAACTGAAATTGAAACATTATAATCTTTATTTAAATCTAATTTAGAAGGTAATTTATTAAATTTTTTATCAGTTAACCAACCTCCTGGATTTCCAAAATGCCATCCTGAGCATATTGATGGAAATGATTTTATTGAATTAGGATTTCCATTCCATTTATATGATAATGTTATAGAATTATCATTACTTTTAGTTAAATATTGGTATGAATTATTGTTGGCATTTTGCCTTCCCCATTGGTTATTTAATACAATAAAACTAGACCAATTAAAACTATTTCCATGTTTTGAATTTATCATTTTATCCCCTTTTCGCATCTACAAACAAATTATGGTTTATAGTATTATAAGTTTATTTCTGTTTAGTAGTTATTTATTCTATTCCAAAATATTCTAGGATTCCTTTTGCTATTTATAAATAGGAATTTGCTTTTAAAATCCATATTATATATATTATCATAAAAAAAGGTTAAACAGGTATAATTGAAAAATATTGTTTATATATTAATCCAATAGAATATAATACAGTACAGTACAGTAGCATTTATGTAAGCAGTAAGTAAACCACACATAGCAAATATTTCAAAGCTATGTGTAAGATGAAGTAAATATTTATATAAGTATAAAATGTATTATAGTAAAATATTTGATATCAGAATAAATCCTAATTATTTTGAATAATTAAACATT
>JBDMZA010000455.1:0-5958 GCA_039770155.1 Clostridiales bacterium | reverse complement strand
CCTAAAAAATAATACCAAATTCTTTTCGTCTGAAGTTCACTTAAATCATGCGAATTCATACTCGAGAATTAGAGTTTATTTTTTGGATATCCCTAAGGCAGAATCAAAAAATAAATTTGATTCTGCCTAAATTAAAAACAAAGTTCCTATAATTCTTTAGGAACTTTGTTTTTTCTTCTTCTATATTTTATAAGCTCTCTTCAGGATTTGATTCAATACTATGAAATACCAAATCTGAGCCTATTAATTCCTCATGTTCTGTCATTCTCAATCCATAAAACTTATCAACTAATTTATACAATATAAATCCCATAACAACCCCATAAACAATAGCTATTAAAGAACCTGATAATTGAGCCATAAAACTCAAATCAGCTACTCCTCCTAAGGCTTTTCTTCCAAATATACCAGCTGCTATTCCTCCCCAAGTTCCATTAATACCATGTAAAGGCCAAACACCTAAAACATCATCTATTTTCAATTTATTTGTCTCAATGTTTAACATAATAACAAATATTATTCCTGCTATTCCTCCAATAAATAACGCTGCTAATGGATGTACCACATCAGAACCTGCACATATAGCAATTAATCCTGCTAACGCTCCATTATGAGTAAAACCAACATCATTTTTTGAAAATATTAATCCAGTTATAGTTCCTCCAATCATTGCCATCAATGAATTAATAGCAACTAATCCTTGAATATCTCCAATCTTCTGAGCACTCATAACATTAAATCCGAACCATCCCACTATTAATATCCAACTTCCTAATGCTAAAAATGGAATATTGCTTGGTCTTGTATCAAATGATCCACTATATCTACCTTTTCTTGCTCCTAATGTTATTATAGCTGTTAAAGCAATCCATCCTCCTATTGAATGTACAACAACAGAACCTGCAAAATCATGAAAAACATTTCCAAATATTGATTCAAATACAGACCCTTTCTGCCCCATAAAATTTATTCTTCCCCAAACCAAACTTTCAAAAAATGGATAAATAATTGCAGCTAAAAAAACCGCTGTAATCGATTGTGCAAAAAATTTCATTCTTCCCACTATTCCACCTGAAATAATTGCAGGAATACAGGCAGCAAAACCAACTAAAAAAAAGAATCTTACTAAATCATAACCACTATTATCTGTTAAAATCGAAATGTCATTGTAAAGTATTATACCATAGGCTAAAGGAAAGCCTATTAAGAAATAGATTAGTGTACTTGTAGACCAATCAAAAATTATTTTGTTGAAAGCATTAACTTGATTTTTTTTATTAACCGTTCCCGCTTCAAGAAATGCAAACCCCGCATGCATAGCAAGTATCATTACTGCTCCCAAAAGTAAAAACAACACATCAACAGATTCCACTTTTAAAATCCTCCTTCATGAATTTAAATATTTTTAAACACCATTGTTTAAGAGGATCGAATAAAAATAATTCCATTATAAAATTTTATAAAGTAATTTTTAGCGATTCCGATTATGCTAATTAAAATTAACATATTAAGAGTTACCTTAACTCTTATTAAGCTTCATTACTTGATTTATACTAAAAGCTTCATCACTTAAGTATTTGTAAACAACATTGTTCTATTTATAATAAACTTTATTCTAAGTTAAAATAAATTTCAAGTTAATTATTTCTAACAAATATGTTCAGAAAGCAAAAATAATTCTAGTGTAAAAAAAATAAAAATGATATAATTCATTACAAATAGAAAATGTAAGAACTAAAATAAGGATAGGAGAGAATATATGTTTCGTACAATAGTATGGTATATTTATTTTTGGTTATATCTTATCAAGTTAATTCCAAAGTATTATAAAATAAATCGAATTTTAAAAAATGGAAATATTAAAGAACATGACAAAATTGTACATTCTATGGCTTCAAAATGGTCTCAAAGCTTATTAAAATTAGCTGGTGCTAAAATAAAAGTTATTGGAGTTGAAAATATCCCTGTTAATAAATCCGTTTTATTTGTCAGTAATCATCAAGGTAGTTTTGACATCCCAATCCTATTAGGATGTATTGATAAACCTAAATCATTTGTTGCAAAAATTGAAATGTTAAAGATGCCTTTAATCAATAAATGGATGAAACATATGAATTGTGTATTTCTTGATAGAAAAGATATTCGCCAATCTTTAAGAGTAATGAATGAAGCTTCTAAATATTTAAAGAACGGATATTCAATGATTGTTTTTCCTGAAGGCACTCGTTCAAAAGGCAAAAAAATGGGAGAATTTAAAGCAGGTAGTTTAAAAATAGCATCAAAAGCCAAAGTACCAATCATCCCCATTACAGTTAAAGGTAGTTATAAATTATTAGAGCAAAACGGTTTTAAAATAAAACCTGCTGATGTAGAAGTAGTTATATCTGAACCTATTGAAACTTTAAATCTAAATAAAACAGAATTTAATTTATTAAACGAAAAAGTATATTCCATTATTAAAAGTAAGCTATGAAACTAGCTTACTTTTAAATATTATTATAAATAATTCATCTTTTCAAAATAATATTTGCATTACTGTTTGTTATTTCGATTTTTATATCATCATTTCCAACAATTTTATCCAAAGAACTGTTCGGCTCATCTTTCATATGCTCATCAAATGGACTCTCTATATTTCCAAACTTATTATCTATAATAAAGTGTCCCTTCTGTTCTTTATTCATTTTATATTCTATATTACCAAATTCATTTTTTATTTTTACATTATCTTTTGTAATATCTTTATTATCAATTGTTATATTTCCATTTTCTAATTCAATAGTCATAGCTTTTTTTGCATTGTGTATATCAATATTTCCAAACTCTGAACTAACATCTAAGTTTTTACCTACATTTTCAATGTTTGTATTTCCATTTTCATTTGTAACTTTAAGTGATTCTAATACATTTTTTATATTAATATTGCTAAATTGAGCTTCAGCTTTTACATCTTTTGTTACATTATCAATATCTAAATCTCCATTATTTGAATTCAAATCTATTTTTCCTATAATATCAGTTAAATTTGTATATCCAAAACTATTTTCCAAGTCTACATTCCCTTTATTTTTATCAATCAAAACATCACCATTTTGACTTTTAAAAATTACATTAGATTCTAATCCTTTGATATCAACATTTCCAAATGCATTTTCTCCTTCAATTTCTATATTTGAAGGTACCTTTATTGTATAATCAATCATAACTGAGCCATTATTAAAATCCATCCCAAATATATCCAAATTATAATTATATTTAACAGAATTTAAAACTTTATCAATCTCTGAATTAATTTTAATTATATTCTTTTCTTTTTCTACTTTCACAATTGATTTTATAATACTTTTTACATATTTCTCATCATTATTCTTTATTTTAATATTCGCCTCAACCTCAACATTATTATTATTACTTTTTTCTAAATTTACATCTCCAAATTTATTTTTAAAAAGTATTTTATCATTTTTATCTGAAGAAACAGTTTTATTATAATCATAAGTAGTTTCATATTTATTTATATTCATTTTAGTTAATATATTTCCAAATCCAATTTCGCTAAATACTTGTGTTGTTAAATAAATAATAACACCACCAAAAAGAATTATAAAAATTAAAACTATACTTGCTATATCGTACTTAATGGTATCTTCAT
The DNA here is from genome assembly GCA_039770155.1 of Clostridiales bacterium. Lineage (GTDB taxonomy): Bacteria > Bacillota > Clostridia > Acetivibrionales > JBDMZA01 > JBDMZA01. Next base: position 2,306 of record JBDMZA010000455.1, on the reverse strand, counting down.
CTTTTTTTAATTTATAATTATATATTAAAATTTCGACACCAAGAATAATAAATATTATAGGCCAAAACATCTTAATATATTTTAAAATTGAAATATCAGTTAGTTGAGCCATTAATATAATAACACCAAAAGCAGTTAACATAATTCCCATAGATATTGTTCCAACTCGTCTTTTTTTCATTTTTACACCTCTTTTCAAATATATACTAGTCTTTTTGTTAAGGCATAATCAAAATTTTCATAAAACAACTTTTTTCTGAAAATGCGGATGCTTTAACAGATTTTTTTAAAAAGTTGACTAGTTTATTTTTTGATTCTGCCTAACTACTTATCATATTCTTTTTTCCCTCTTAAAATTCTTATTCCAAAGCCAATAAGGAAAACAGCTATTACTCCTGTTCTAATAAGTTCTATTTGAAAATACCTGTACAGTTCAAATTCTACATATATTTTTTCAACTATCATATATAATCCAACAACAATTAACCCAATACCCAATACCTTATTTTTGTTCTTTAGTTTTATTAAATTATCAATTATCCAATCAAAAAATTCTAATGTATCTTCTTTTTCTTTATTGTAAAAATTTGGTCTATTTAAAACATCAAAGAAGCTATAAAACCATATTAATGGTATAAAAATAGTAAATATACTAAAACTTATCCAAGTCGATAAAAATATGCTTGTAAAAAACAATAACATAAGTTGTGAACCCAATTTCATATATCCTAAGTACATATGCGCTGCTCCAGGTACAAAAGAAAATACAAACTTTAAAAAGCTATTTTTTTTCATACTTCTCACTCCTTTTCAATCTATTCTCTGAAAAATATTTAATCCTAATATTGCCAAGTTTACTATATGTAATATTGAGAAATTTCTTTGACTCCCCTTCAATACTACTTTGAGTTTTCGACATAAAATATACTGTTTTTGTTGTCCCCTCAAATAAGCCACTAAAATACCCATTAAATGTTAAAAGCAAAGTAATAGTCGCTGCTGCAATGTACTGAATAAATAACTTTTTTCTGCCTTTTGTAAAATTTTGTTTTATGTTCTTCTCATGTAAATCTTCTCTTTCAATTTTATATAATATATTTTCTGTAAATGCAGAGGAGTCTATGCTTTCTAAAGCATTTATAGAATTACCTTCAACTATACTAATGTATTTATTTAAACATTCTTCACACCTTAAAATATGTTCTTCCATATCAGTCATTTCTATATCATTTAAATTTTCATAAAAATATTGTTCCCATTTTTCTAAGTTATAATGCATTAAAATCATCCTCCTTCCACATCTTTTTTAGTTCTTTCCTCCCTCTGTATATTCTAGATTCAACTGTTCTTATACTTATTTTCTCTTCTTTTGCAATTTCTTTATAGGATTTCTGATAAATATAATATCTCTTTAGTATTTTTGAGTACTTCTCAGGAATTTTATTTAATAAATTTACAAGCTTTTTTTTATCTTCCCTAATTAGTATTTCTTCTTCAATATTAATACCACTTGGTATATTTTCTTCTATTTCATAATTCACATTAAAATAAATTACTTTTTGTGATCTTCTTTTAAAATCAATTGATTTATTAACAGCAATTTTACACATCCAGTTTTTAAAACTATTACCTTTATAAGAATTTAAGGAAGTATAGACTTTTAAAAAAGTCTCTTGAGCAAGATTTTCTGCATCTGCTTTATTTTTTGATACATTAAAACAAATAGAATAAATAAGATTTTTATATTTTTCAACTATATCTCTAAAAGCTTCCTTATCTCCATTTTTAACCTTTTCTAAAAGTTTGTCTTCCTGCTCCATAATTATCCTCCTTACCTTCTTATTAATATAGACGAACTAAATAAAAAATATACTGCAAATTTTTACAATTATTTAGAAAAACAATATTTAGATAATCAAAACTAAGGAGAGCCTAAAAAAAACATATATTCTGAGTTATAACATATGTTTTTTTGGTATAATTATATATAAATAATAATGATAATTAAAGGAAAGGTAATAATAATGGTTTATCAAAGTAAATATAATGACAAAATAAGTATTTTAATAAAAAAACTTATGAATTTAACAAAGGAAAACAAAATTCAATGGAGATCTATTGATAAAACTGATTCAACTAATACAATACTTCATGAATATATAAAAAGTTTTAAAAAACCATTTTTAATTGAAAAATCCTACTATACATTTATTAATAATGGTTTTATATATATTTTTTCACATTTGAGTAAAAATAAAGAACTTGACTATTATTCTATAACTACACAAACAAAAATAAATTCTAAT
>JBDMZA010000454.1:0-2890 GCA_039770155.1 Clostridiales bacterium | reverse complement strand
GCCAAAGATTGACCTTTAGGTCGGTAGTAATTTAGAGATTACAATGAGGCTCAAGAAACAAATTGACAACTTCATTTAAACAGTAAGGATCCAACAAAAAAAGTGTAATATCTTTAAAGGATATTCCATCTTTAGGAAAATCCGAAATAATTCGAATTTTATCTTTCAAATCCTGTTCTACAGATATCATTATTGCCTGAATAATTTTGACTATGGTAATACAGCTAAAACCTGTTTCTTCTCCATCACACTTGTACAAACATCAATAAAAACTGTCTGATTAATTTCTTGAAGCTGAATACCAAACCTTGTTTTAGATTTTTGTTTTACCAGAATTCCTTCATATCCGGCTAAAGGCCCATATATAATCCTTACTTCTTCTCCTTCATTAAAATTTGGCTCAACCGACACTTCTTGTTCGAGATTTAGCATTTGTTTAATGCCTTCAATACAATTGAAATTGATTTTTGACGGTTTGCCTCCACAATGGATGAAGGTCATTATTTTGGGGGTTTGGCAGATTTTGTGTAAATAACTTTCTTCAGTGTTCACAAAAATGTAACTTGGAAAAAGCACTTTATCCACCATTTTCTTCTGGCGATTTTTCCAAATGTGTAATGTTTTTGTAATGGGAAGAAAAACTTCATAGCTCCTGAATTCTAATTCCTGTTTAATTACTTTTTCAGCTCTTGGCGCAGTATAAAAAACATACCAGTTTTTTTTCGACTCTGCCTCTAACAAATCTTCTTCAAAATTTGTATCAGATTGCAATTTAGGTGTTTTGGACATGACTTAGGGTTGATTGGGTAGACTGTACTATATAGCTTCGCTTGGTCAATTAGCAAACTCGCATTCGACAAAAACAATTAATATCTCTAAAAATAAATGTTTTATGGTTATTTTGACCAGATGAGAGTTTATTTGTATTAAACAACACACTATCAAATGGCATCAAATAATTTTGTCAAATATAAAAGTTATTTCTTTTTTTTTCAAAATAATGATGAAAATATTTGATAATTTAATAAAATATCCATATATTATATGCTTTCAAATACTCGTAACACGTTGTTATATAATACATTATTAAAACATGTATTTTCTATAAATTTCATATGGAATTAACACTTTCGCTAATGAATTATTTTGAATGAAGGTAGAATTACTAACATGCAATAATTATATTTAGTTGTTCTTTACGGCTAGATGGTAAAAAAACATTTCCAGGCACCTTATCCAACCTCATACTCCCCAACTTTTCCAATCCTATTTTTGTCAACTTTAACAATTCCATCCTCTTATCGAAGCACAAAATCGCAAAGGTGTTCCCATTTCTTTTTGCCATAGAAACTGCCTTGCTTGTTGGTTTGAAGGATGTAGATAAAGCAGGTATTGGGATATTGCTCCTGAATTTCTTCCAGTTCCTCTGGTTCCATGCCCATTGAGGTTACACTATCAAGAAAAACCACCTCATAGTTTTTTAGTGATTTTGGCATCATTTCTTTTTTCTTTGCTTTTGCCAAACTTTGCCATTGTACTGTTTCTCATACTTCCTTCGAAGTAGGTGTTTGTCAGGTCGTAAAGGATTACCTTGTCATGAAGGTTAAACAAGTTGTTGGTACAATGTGAAGGGTGGCCCTCAAGACCTTCTTTTTCTTGATATAATTTCTTCGATATTCCGTATAATTTATCTTTTGTTGGCTATAGTTTATTTTTTTCAAACTTATCAATTGTCATTATTTCTAATAATTCAAGACTTTGAGTTTCATTATTTTCTTTCCATTCAAAGTAAAACCACCCTATTTCCTCTCCAAATAATGAATAACCGTTTTTAATAATTTCCTTTACTACCTTTGAAGTCGATATTTCATGCACAGTATATATCATTTCACTATTGTAACGAATACAATTAATTTGCTTCCCTTTATAGTTCTGAACTGACTTGTTCAATAAAGTCCTTTTTTCATAATTTTTAAAAATATAACCCTCTATTGGAGCAGATTGAATTAAGGATTCTAATATTCTATCATTGGGATTAAACGAGGTTTTATAAGGTATAACCATTTCTTGATTATATCTTTTTCTATCCGTTCCAATTTGGGCTCTGCTTATCAAAGTCCACTCATTTTTGTTTATTTTATTTATATCATCTCGAACCAATAAGAATTTATCATTGTATCTTTTTGAGATAATTGTATCATTTTGTCTAATTATTTTATCATAAATGAACGTCGTATCTTTTGGACTCTTAAAAATGAACTTCTTTACTAATCCTCTAGCAAGAAACTCATCTGAAATATTATATTTTCTCAAATTATCTTCATCAATATTTCCTGAATTTATATTACAAGAAATTATTATCGGTAGAATTAAAATTATTAAATACTTCATTTTATCAATTGTATGTCTTGGTTTTAAAATTATAGCCAACGTTTAGTGTATGGTGTCGTAAGGGATTGCGGGCCTCAAACCTATCAAGTTACCACCCAAAATTGATGCGGGTAATACCGCTCGAAAACCTCTAAAACCCTTATACACTATACACATTGTTGAACTAAACCGCCCTATCGGCCGGTGGATTAAATTAAGTTCCATATATAGTGAAAATAATATTTTTTTTAGTTTATTTTATTGAATGAATACAGCTAATTTTAAAATGCATTTTTATTCAGGAAATATACATTTTATTAAATCCCCTTCTATAATAGGTGTAAAGTCTTTATTTTATACAGCAGAAATGGATATTTGGGGTTTAGTTCAACACGAATTAAAACCCAATTGAGCTTCTGGAATATATCATGTTTACACTTTTTGAAGGTGGTAGATCATTTTGGTTTATCACCTTTTTTTTGCTCAACTGTGCCTTAATTCCTAATATGTTACCTGCTGG
>JBDMZA010000453.1:0-4074 GCA_039770155.1 Clostridiales bacterium | reverse complement strand
TATATTAAGGAGGAATTTAATACTAAAAATGTAAGATTTCTAATTTGTAGTATTAAATATAATAGAATTATGATAGAAAAAAAGAAGGCTTTAGAAATAGCAATGAATCAAATTGAAAAGCAATTTGGCAAGGGTGCTATAATGAAATTAGGTGAAAGTAGCCATTTAAATGTTGAAGTTATATCAACTGGAGCTTTGGGTTTGGATATAGCCTTAGGGGTAGGTGGTGTTCCACGTGGAAGAGTAGTTGAAATATTTGGTCCGGAATCTTCAGGTAAAACAACTGTTGCATTACATATAATTGCTGAGGCTCAAAAATCAGGTGGAGAAGCTGCATTCATTGATGCAGAACATGCGTTAGATCCTGTTTATGCTAAGGCCTTAGGTGTTGATATTGAAAATCTTGTTGTTGCTCAACCAGATACTGGAGAACAAGGGTTAGAAATAGCTGAAGCACTAGTCAGAAGTGGAGCTATAGATATTGTAGTAGTTGATTCAGTTGCAGCTTTGGTACCAAAAGCTGAAATAGATGGAGAAATGGGTGATTCTCATGTAGGGTTACAAGCAAGACTTATGTCTCAGGCATTGAGAAAACTTTCAGGTGTTATAAGTAAATCAAATACAACTGCTATTTTTATAAATCAGTTGAGAGAAAAAGTAGGTATTATGTTTGGGAATCCTGAAGTTACTCCTGGAGGTAGGGCATTAAAGTTTTATTCATCTGTAAGGTTAGATGTAAGAAGAATAGAAACATTAAAACAGCAAAATGAGATGATTGGTAACAGGACTAGAGTAAAAGTTGTTAAAAATAAGATTGCTCCTCCTTTTAAAGAAGCAGAATTTGACATTATGTATGGTAAAGGTATATCAAAAGAGGGAAATGTTTTAGATGTTGCTGTCAGACTTGATATAGTAAATAAAAGTGGATCATGGTTTTCTTATAAAGATAAGAAAATAGGACAGGGAAGAGAGAATTCAAAAACTTTTTTAAGAGAGAACCCTGATATTTTAAAAGAAATTGAAGAAAGAGTTAGAGAAAATTTTAATGAAGCTTTTGTAAATAGTCTAGCACCTAAAAAAATTGAGGATGATAGTGAATAAAAAGTAATATCACATTTTCTTTGGCTTAAAATTACTAAAATTATGTGATTTTATAATTGAAAATATAGATTTAGTTTTTGATTATCCATAATAAATAGGTGTTGTAATATAAATCTCTTAATAGTTAGATATTTAAAATAATTAATAGTTGTTTTAAATTATCTAGAAGAAAAATTAAGAGATTTTTAATGTATGTAGATTAATTGGGAAATATATAATACTATAGAATAAAAAGTTAAGGGAGAACCTGAAAACTCATATTGAGTTTTCAAATCTGAGGATCACTAAAACCAAGTGATTTATTATTTGAAAATTTTGATTTATTTTTTGGATATCCCAGAGTAAAGAGGTAATTATGAGAATAACAATGATAAATAAAAATGTTTCAAAAGGAAAAATTAAAATTATTTTAGACAATGATGAAAGTATTCTAATTTCAGAAGATGTGTTTTTCGACAAAAATCTTTATGAAGATAAGGAAATTAGTCAAGATGAAATTGAATATTTAAAATTTGACTGCTCAAAAAGATTGGCAAAATTAACTGCAATTAAATTTTTGATTTTAAAATTGAGAACTAATTTTGAAGTTTTTAATAATTTGAAACAAAAGGGATTTTCTGAGGAAATAATTGAAATTGTAATAAAGGATTTAGAAATGTTAGGTTATTTAAATGATAAAATTTATGTAGAAAAGTATATAAAAGATTGTGAAAATTTAAGGGCAATATCTTTAAAAAAAATTGAATATAATCTTTTGAAAAAAGGAATTAAAAGAGATTTAATAGAAACTTTGATTTATATGGATGAAGATGTAGAATTTAAAAAAGCTTTTAAAATATCAGAGAATAAATTTGAAAAGCTAAAATCAGATAAAGATTTATATAAGAAAAAATTATTTAACTTCTTGAAAAATAGAGGATTTAATTATAAAACTATTAAAAGAGTATATGATGAATTAACTGAGAATAAAGACTAAGACTATTAGGAGAACCTAAAAATAATACCAAATTCTATTCGTTTGAATTTCGCTTAAATTTCACGAATCCATACTCTAGAATTAAGGTTTATTTTTTGATTCTGCCTAAAGGGATACTTAAAAAAAGGATAGTGAAAAAGAGTGAAATTTTTATTTTTTACAGATACACATATAAGGGGAACTTCTCCAAGGAATAGAAAAGATAATTATATTGAAACATTAAAACTTAAATTTATGGAGATAAAGGATATATCAGATAGAGAAAATGTTGATTATATATTAAATGGTGGAGACTGGTTTGATAGACCAGATATTGCACCTTCAATTGTAAGAGATTTTGCTAAGATAATAAAAAGTTTTAATAAAAAAATTTATACTGTTGCAGGAAATCATGATCTTTTTGGACATAATCCAGATACATTTGAAAGAACTATGCTGGGAATTTTAGAAGGAATAGATTTATTACACCTTTTAAGAAATGAAAATAATGTAATTTTAGAAAAAGATAATATAAAAGTTCAGTTAAATGGATCTTCCTACAAGTATGATATTGACAGTGAAAATTTTGAAAAATATTACATGATAAAAAAACTAAATAATGTTGATTATACTTTAAATATTGTTCATGGTATGTTGCTTAAGAAACCTTTTTTTGAAGGCATTCAGTATACTTTATTAGATGATATATTAAATACAGAAGCAGACATAACTTTTACAGGACATTATCATAATGGATTTGGTATTGAGTTTTTAAATAATAAATATTTTATTAATCCTGGAAGTATTGTTAGAATTACAAATACCATAAATGAAATAAAAAGAAAACCAAAGGTTATAATTTTAGAGCTAAATCATACTATAAATGTTAGAGAAATAGAGCTAAAAACTGCACTTGATGGAAATGATGTTTTAGAAAGAACTTTAATTGAAGATAATGAAACTAAAAATAAGAAACTTAATGATTTTTATAAAACTGTTTTAAATACAGGAATTTATAAAAAAATAAATATAAATGAGATATTGGATAATATTGCTTATAATAAAAATATAGACAAAAAAGTTAAATCTGAAATTATAAAAAGGATTGGATTGGCAAATGAAGAAATTAATCAAGGGGATGAGGACAATTGATTTATATAAAATCACTAAAAATAGAAAATTTTCAGTCGCATAAAGAGACATCTATTGACTTTGATAAAGGATTAAATGTAATAATTGGAGCTTCTGATAATGGCAAAACAGCTATTATAAGAGCTATTAAATGGGTTTTATATAATGAACCTCGAGGACTTAATTTTTTAAGACATAATGCAAAAATAGTAAAAGTTAAAATTAATTTGAGCAATAATTATTCAATAATTAGAGAAAAATCAAAAACAAAAAACAGATATATTTTAATAGATGAAAACTTGAAAGAAAATATTTTTGAAGGATTTGGCAGTGAGGTTCCAAAAGAGATAACAAATGCGCATTGTATACCAAAAATTAAAATTGATAATGATATCAGTACAATAATAAATATAGGAGAACAACTAGAAAGTCCTTTTCTGTTATTTGAGTCAGGTTCTATAAGAGCAAAGGCTATAGGTCGTTTAACAGGAGTTCATGTTATTGATAAAGCTTTAAGAGACTCTATAAATGATTATAGAAAACAAGTAAAGTTAGATGATTCAATAAAAAAAGAATTAGATTTAGTTAATACTGAATTAATTAAATATGAATATTTACAAGATTATTCAAAAAAGATAGAGAAATTAGAAATGATATTTGAAGTAATAGATAAAAAACAAATTATATTAGAAAAATTAGAATCATTGTATTTAAATTACAATAAAAATATTGATGAAGCAATTTCATTAACAAAAAAAATTGAATTATTTAAGGGCATTGAAAAATGTGAAAGTTTGGTAAATATATTAAATGATAAACTATTTAAATTAAAAACATTCTCGAACTTAAAATTGAGCTTTACCAATATGGAGAAAAATTTATATAAT
>JBDMZA010000452.1:0-7302 GCA_039770155.1 Clostridiales bacterium | reverse complement strand
TCCTGTATTTAAGAGATATCCAAAAAATAAACTAGTAAACTCTTTTTAAAAAAGTTGTATTATGAAATTTTTGATTACGTCTTAGGAGAGCCTAAAAAATAATACCGAATTCTTCTCGAGAATTAGAGTTTATTTTTTGGCTATCCCTTACTTCTTTTTATAAGTTCATCATATATATTATCAATTTCTACACCTTGGTTTACTAAAAGCACCAATAAATGGTACATCAAGTCTGAAACTTCATATTTTACTTCCTCAAAAGAATTATTTTTTGATGCTATTATAACTTCAGCCGATTCTTCTCCTACTTTTTTTAATATTTTATCAATTCCTTTATCAAAAAGATAGTTAGTATATGAACCTTCTTTAGGATTTTCCTTTCTATTTACAATAGTATCATATAATTTATTTAAAATTTTCGATTTATTGCCATATACTATTTCCTTATCAAATACTTTATTTTCATAACTTTCTAAATTACCTTCTTCATTTATTTCTCTATAAAAACAAGAATAATTACCTGTATGACATGCTGCCTTTTCTTGTTCAACCAAAATCACTACAGAATCTCCATCACAATCCAATTTTAATTTTTTAACAATTTGATGATGACCTGATTCTTCACCCTTTAACCACAACTTATTTCTACTTCTACTATAGTAGTGAACATAACCCGTACTAATAGTTTTTTCCAGAGCTTTTCTATTCATGAAAGCTTGCATTAGTACTTCTTTAGTATTAATATCTTGTGTAATTGCTACTAATAGACCTTTATCATCAAACTTCACTTCTTCAAATATTTTCAATCCATTCACCTCTTATCATAACACCATTATCTTTCAAATATTTTTTCAAATCAGAAATTTCCATTTCTTTATAATGAAACAGAGAAGCTGCAAGAACTGCATCAGCATTACCCATTGTCAAAGCTTCTAAAAAATGTTCCATTGTTCCTGCTCCTCCTGATGCTATTACAGGAATATTTACACTATCTGATACTTTTTTAGTTAATTTCAAATCATATCCGTCTTTAGTTCCATCACAATCCATACTTGTAAGTAATATTTCACCTGCACCCATTTTTTCTGCTTTCTTTACCCATTCAATGGCATCAATCCCAGTATTAACTCTTCCACCATTTAAATATACATCCCAACTGTCTTTTTTACTATTTCTCTTTGCATCAATTGCAACTACGACACATTGACTTCCAAATTTTTCTGCTGCCTCAAAAATTAATTCTGGTCTTTTTATTGCTGCTGAGTTTACAGATACCTTATCTGCACCCGCTCTTAATATTTCTTTAAAATCATCAGTAGTTCTTATTCCTCCACCAACAGTAAATGGAATAAATACCTGTTCAGCAACTCTTTCTACTATGTGTATCATTATATTTCTAACATCTGAAGAGGCTGTTATATCTAAAAAAGTTAATTCATCTGCTCCTGCAAGATCATAAATCTTAGCTATTTCAACCGGATCTCCAGCATCCTTTATATTGACAAAATTCACACCTTTTACAACTCTTCCATTATGTACATCAAGACATGGTATTATTCTTTTTGTAAGCAATTCAATCACCTCACATGTTCCAAATCAATATCACTTGTATATAAAGCTCTTCCTATTATAACTCCTGCAAATCCTGCTTCTTCTATCATTTTCAAATCATCATATGAGGTAACTCCTCCTGATGCTATAATGTCTACATCTTTTAGTTCTTTATTCATTTCCTCAAGAGATTTTATGTTAGGTCCTGACAACATACCATCTCTTGATATATCAGTATATATAATAGTTTTTACTCCGAGGCTTTCCATCTTTTTACCAAATTCTAATGGAGTATATTCACTAAAATCTTCCCAACCATTAATAGCAACTTTATTATCTTTTGCATCAATTCCTATAGCTATACCAGTATTATATCTATCTATTGCTTCTCTTACTAAATTAGAATCTTGGACAGCAGCTGTACCTAATATAACTCTTTTAATTCCAGCTTTTATAATCATCTCTATATTTTCTAATGTTCTTATGCCTCCACCTAATTGGCAAGGTATGTCTAATTCATGAGCAATTTCACTTATTACCTTCAGATTTTTTGAAATACCTATTCTTGCACCATCTAAATCAACTAAATGTATAAACTCAGCACCTTTACTTTCCCAATTTTGAGCCACTGATAAAGGGTTATTAGAAAAAACAGTTACTTTTTCAAAGTCTCCCTGTGCAAGTCTTACACATTTACCATCTTTTATATCTATGGCAGGATATATAATCATTAATTTCACCCCTATATCAAATTCACAAAATTTCTAAGAATTTCTATTCCCATTTCACCACTTTTTTCAGGATGAAATTGTGTCGCAAAAACATTATCCTTATTTACAGCTGCACCAATTGGCACAATATAGTCTGATTCTGCACAAACATATTCAAATTCCCCTTTTACATAATATGAATGTACAAAATAAACATATGAAGAATTATCTATATTTTTAAATAATGGAGAATTTTTAACAATCTTTATTGAATTCCATCCCATATGAGGAACTTTGTATCCCATCTTTTTGGGAAAACGTACTAATTTTTCTTTAAATATTCCAAGTCCTTTTATATTTTTCGACTCTGAACTCTCTTCAAATAACAACTGTAATCCCATGCAAATACCTAAAAAAGGTTTTTTAGTATAAATGTATTCTTTTATAGTCTCTGTCAAATTAAGCCTATTAAGATTTTCCATTGAATCTCCAAAAGCACCTACACCAGGCAATATAACAGCTTCTGATTTTAAAATCTCACTAATATCAGAAGTTACTTTGGCTTTCTGTCCAATGTATTCAAAAGCTTTATACACGCTTTTTAAATTTCCCATTCCATAATCTACTATACTTATCATTTATTATTATCTCCAATCAAAAATTCCATCTTCTAAAGAGAATCTAAATAAATTTTTTACCTGACAAGATTTCATAAGCTTCTATATATTTTGCTTCAGTGTTTTTTACAACATCATCAGGTAATTTTGGAGCAGGAGGTTTTTTGTCCCAATTTGAAGTTTCTAAGTAGTCTCTTAAAAACTGTTTATCGAAACTTTTTTGTGCTCTTCCCACTTCATAATCATTTTTATCCCAAAATCTCGAAGAATCCGGTGTGAAAATTTCATCTGCTAAAACAAGTTCTCCATCAAATATTCCAAACTCAAATTTTGTATCTGCAAGAACCAATCCTTTACTTTCTGCATATTCACTTGCTTTCTCAAATAATTTCAAACTAACATCTCTTATTTCTTTTGCTAAATTCATTCCTATTTTATGTTCGAAAGATCTAAAGGAAACATTCATATCATGACCTTGTATTGCCTTTGTAGATGGTGTAAATATAGGCTCAGGCAATTTTTGAGCCTGTTTTAATCCCTTTGGAAGTTTAATTCCACAAACTTCTCCGGTTTTATTATAGTCCTTTAGTCCTGAACCTTCTAAATAACCTCTAACTATACATTCAGCTTCTACCATTTTTACCTTTTTAACTAAAACCGATCTTCCCTGCAATTCGTCTTTATATTTTAACAATGCCTTAGGATATTTATCAACATCATTTGTTATAACATGATTTTTTATAATATCCTTTGTATAATCAAACCAAAAATCTGCTATCATATTCAATGCTTTTCCTTTATTTGGAATCAAATCATCGAAAACAACATCAAAGGCTGAAATTCTATCTGTAACTATAATAAGTAGTGAATCTCCAAGATCATAAACGTCTCTTACTTTTCCCTTTACAAAAATAGGTAAATCAATAAAATCAGTATTTTTAATTAGCATTAAATAGTCCTCCTATAAAATATTTCTATAAACTTCCTTTTGTTGACATTATTCCTTTAATATCTTTATCAATTCTTGTTGCCTCTCTTAAAGATTTGGCAAATGCTTTAAATATTGCCTCTATAATATGATGAGTATTCTCTCCATACAAACATTTCACATGAAGATTCATACCTGATGAATTTGAAACAGCTCTAAAAAATTCTATAACCATTTGAGTATCCATATCTCCTACTCTATTTTGGTTAAAATCAGAACTAAAAACTAAATATGGTCTTCCACTTAAATCTAGAGAAACCATAACTAATGCCTCATCCATTGGTAAAAAAACTGTCCCATATCTCTTAATTGAAATTTTTTCTCCTAAAGCTTTTTTTATAGCCATTCCAAGAACTATGCCTATATCCTCAACAGTATGATGACAATCAACGTTTAAATCTCCAACTGCTTTTAATTCAATATCAAACAAACCATGTTTTGAAAACAATTCAAACATATGATCTAAAAAACCTATTCCTGTATTAATTTTCGATTTACCTTCTCCATCAATTTCTAATTCTATTATAATATCAGTTTCATTAGTTTTTCTTTTGATATTTGAATTTCTACTCATCATGTCACCTCATATATTTTTTTTATTTTCTTCAAACCTTATATCTACAGCATCTCCATGAACATCTAAGCCTTCTTTTTTTGCAAAATAACTTATATCACTTTTTACTTTATTTAGTGCCTCTTTTGTATAATAAATTAAACTTGTCTTTTTAACAAAGTCATCCACATTCAACGGCGAAAAGAACTTTGCTGTACCACTTGTTGGAATAACATGATTTGTACCTGCAAAGTAATCTCCTAAAGGCTCTGGTGAATAATTTCCCATGAATAAAGCACCTGCATTTTTTATACTGTTTAATTTTTCAAATGGATTTTCTATACAAAGTTCTAAATGTTCAGGAGCAATAACATTAGATATTCTTATAGCTTCATTTATATCCTTAACAATTATAGCAGCCCCATAATTTTCAAAAGATTTTTCTATAATATCTTTTCTTTTTTTATCCTTAATTTGAACTTTTATCTCTTTTAATGTTTCTTTTACCATTTTTTCAGATGGTGTAATGAGTATTGATGAAGACAAAACATCATGTTCTGCCTGTGCCATTAAATCTGCTGCAATATACTTTGGATTAGCAGTTTCGTCTGCAATAATAAGTATTTCGCTTGGTCCAGCAAACATATCTATATCACAATATCCAAAAACCATTCTCTTTGCAGTATTAACATAGATATTCCCTGGTCCTACAATTTTATCAACTTTTTCAACACTATCAGTACCAAAAGCCATAGCGCCTATAGCTTGTGCTCCTCCAACACAATATATCTCATCTACTCCTGCAATATCTGCTGCAACTAAAATTGCAGAATTAACACCTTCATTTTTAGGTGGAGTAAACATAATTATTTTCTGAACTCCTGCTACTTTTGCTGTAACAGCATTCATCAATACTGATGAAGGATAAGATGCAGTTCCACCTGGAGAGTAAATACCAACTCGTTCAAGTGGTCTTACAATTTGACCTAAAGTCTCTCCTTCATTTTCATTTGTAATCCATGAATTAGTAATTTGTCTTTTATGAAATTTATAAATATTATCTTTGGCTTTTTTTAATATTTCTATATACCTATCTTCAATATTATCATATGCTTTTAGTATATCCTCTTTTTTAATTTTTATAGAATTCTTTGTTAATTTAACATTATCAAATTTTTCTGTATATTTAAATACAGCATTATCGCCATTTGACTTAATATCATCCAAAATAACCTTTACATTATTTGTAATATCATCTAATTCAACTTGGTTTCTTTCCTTTAATTTATTCAAAAAATCAGTTTCCGAAATTTTGCTCTTATCTATAATATTTAACATTTTAAAATATGTTCTCCTAAATTTTTAATTCTGCCTTATCCTAATTCTTTTTTAAATCCTTCAATTATCTTATTAATTCTATTACTTTTCATTTTTAAACTCACTTTATTTATTATCATTCTAGCACTTATATGAGCTATTGTATCTAATATAACCAGTCCATTATCTTTTAAAGTTCTTCCACTTTCAACTAAATCTACTATTACTTCTGATAAACCAACAAGAGGTGCTAATTCAACAGAACCATTTAATTTTATTACTTCTATAGATTCATGCCATTTATGTTCAAAATATTCTGTTGCAATTCTTGGATATTTAGTTGCAACTCTCTTATTGTTAAATCGATCAAATTTGCCTTCAAACTCCTTTGGTCCTGCCAAACACATACTACATTTAGCAAATCCTAAATCCAAAACCTCGTATAAATTTCTCGCTTCTTCTAAAAGTGTATCTTTTCCTACAATACCTATATCAGCAGCTCCATATTCCACATATGTTGGAACATCACTCGGTTTTGACAGAAAGAATTTTATATTATTTTCCTTGTCTTCCAATATTAGTTTTCTCGAAGTTCCCTTTAACTCTTCACAATTAATACCAATAGATTCAAAAAATCTCACTGATTCTTTTGCTAATCGCCCCTTTGAAAGTGCTATAGTTATATTTTCCATAAAGAATCCCTCCCCCAAATTTATCTCTTCTCTAACATATCTGTAATTGATGTTTTTGTAATTTCATCAGTTTTCAAATTATGAATTTCAAGTTCTTCTTTATTTTTAACATATACTATGCCACCAATATTAGAATTCTTAGCATATTCTTTTTGATATTTTATTTCATTTCTTGAAATATCCACTTCTATGGATAACCCCTGTTTTCTGAGTTCATCAGCCAACATAAAAGCAACTTTCCTACCTTTTCTATTATAACATATCAAGCTGTCAGTCTTAAATTTTTCACTTGAAATTTTTTGCATTTGTAATGCCATCATTAAAAGGTTTATCCCCAGAGCAAAACCTGTTGCAGGTCTCTTATCATTAAAATTAGACAACAAGCTGTCATATCTTCCACCTCTTAGTATAGGAAAGCCAATACCATATGTAAAACCTTTAAATATTATTCCAGAATAACAATTAAAATCCTTATCTGTTGGAACAAGACTTAAATCAACTGAAATATATTTACTAAGTCCATAATCTTCCAATATCTCTAGTACATCTCTTAAATTTTTAAGAGCATTTAATGATTTTTTATTTCTTGTTAAGTTTTCAGCTTTTTCAATAAGGTCTGTCGAACCAAACATTTTAGGCAAATCTAATATTAAATCTTTAATACCATTTTTTATATTATACTCTTTTATTATTTCTTCTATTCCAATAAAATCCTTATTATCTATATGATCCTTAATTATATGTATTTGATCTTGATTTAATCCTGACTCTTCCATTAGTCCGTTAAAAAAATCAATTTGACCAATATCTATTTGAAATTCTTCCAAACCAGATAATTTTATAGCATTTATAGCCATTGAAATAGCTTCTGCAT
>JBDMZA010000451.1:0-4397 GCA_039770155.1 Clostridiales bacterium | reverse complement strand
TTTGAAATGGAAGCTTTAGCTTATGGTGTTAATAGATTTTTAGCTGGAGAAGAAAAAATAAAAGTTTATACGGGAATTCCGGTATGGGATAAAATTAAGACAGTGTAAGGCATAATCAAAAATTTCATAAGATATTTTTTAAAATTCTGCCTATTTTTTAGGTTCTCATTATATGGTGTATAATAAATATTGTACATCATTTTTTGATTTAAATATAATTATAAAATGAGAATTAAATACTGTTTATTTTTAAACATATTAAATGGAAAGAGGAAATAATATGAATATTCAAATATTTGGCAAGAAAAAATGTTTTGATACGAAAAAAGCAGAAAGATATTTTAAAGAAAGAAATATTAAATTTCAAATGGTAGATTTGTCTATAAAAGGATTGAGTAAAGGTGAGTTCAAAAGTGTTTCAATTGCTGTTGGAGGTATTGAAAATTTAATTGATCAAAAGTCAAAAGATTACAGTAGTATTAAATATTTATTAGAAGAAGCCAAGGAGGAAAAACTGATGGATATGCCAAAGTTATATAAAACGCCAATCGTTCGTAATGGTAAAAAAGCAACTGTCGGTTATGAACCAAGTATTTGGGATAAGTGGGACTGATAAAAAAATAACTCCTAAGACAAAATTTATTGCGCCTATATAAAATAAATAAGGCATAATCAAAAATTTTATAATGCAACTTTTCTAAAAATACCTATGTTTAATGGATTTTAAAAAAGTTGATTAGTTTATTTTTTGATTATGCCTAAAAAGCTAAGAATAGTCTAAAAAACAATACCCAATTCTTTTCGCCCTAAAGTTCCCTTGAAATATACGAATTCATTTTCGAGAATGTATATTTATTTATTGAGTTCTTTTAAGATTTCTTCACCATTTATACTTTCCCAATATTCTGTATATTCATTAAACCCATCTTCTATAGACTGATTTCCAACTGCAATGTTACGAGCAATGGATTCTCTTTTTTCTTTTATTTCAAGAATTAAGTTATCATATAAAGGAGATTTACCAGCTGGAACTGAAAAGTTAGGACCTGCATATTTAGCGGAATCATTAGTAATAAGATTTTGTTTATCCATTGCTTTTTCTAAATGATCCTCAAATTTAAATCCTGGGTTAGATATTTTTGGTATTGAGCTAACTATTTGACTTAAAACACTATCTACAGTATAATTTGAATTTATTGCTGAATCAGAAGGAATAATTTTTTTATTATCATCAAGAGTGTAATGTGAATTTTCTAAACCTGCAATTGATAATAGACGACCTTTTTCTGTTAATAAAGACCATTCAAGGTATTTATATGCTGCATCTGGATTTTTACAACTTGTTGAAATAACATCTGCATCTTGTATAGCTTCATTAAGTCCACCACCATTATTATTTGGTCCTATAAGCTTATAAATAGCTGTGAAATCAGTTGGTTTTTCAGCAACTTTACTTGTATTAATATAAAATAAATAATTATAGTAATAATCAAGACTCGATGCAGCTTTTTTAGTAGATAAATTTTCACGCATAACGCTATTTTCTACATTTATAAATTCTTTATCTATAATACCTTCTTTATATAATTTCACAATATATTCAAGTGCTGATTTTACTTCTGGTGTGTTAAATCCATCAATAAAAATGCCATCTTTTTGATGGATGTCACCATAACCACCAAAGGAATTGTAGAAAAATTGAAAATTATCAATCCATTTTGATAGAGTTATTGGTATGGAACCCTTACCAATAGCTTTTTTCATTTCTGTGTAGAATTCTTCTGTTGTAGGGGTTTGTGATAAGTTTATTCCGTATTCTTCAACTAGATCTTGTCGTAAAAAAAGTGACTTAACCTTTAAGTTCGAAGTAGGAATATGGTATGTTTCACCGTCGACTTTCAGTAAATCAAACAATCCATTAATTTTATCATTAACTATTTTTGATTTTTGTATGTATTTATCTATTGAAAGAATATTTCCTTGAACAACATAACTTGGTAAAAACTTCATTGCCTGTTGAACTGTATATATATCTGGAGCATCTCCAGAAGCTAGTAAACGGGCTAATCTTTCTTTATATTCAGCTTTTGGTAGTCTTTTTGGTTTTATACGAACACCAATTTCTTTTTCAATTTTTTCAACCATTTTTTTATCAAGTTCAGGATCAGTAGCGCCACCACTAAATATAGGTGCTGTAAAACAATATTCAATTTCTGGGATTTCTGTATCGATACTGCCATTCTTTGATTTAGAATTTTTTGATGACTCTTTTGATTCTATCTTTGACTTTGAAGTTTCTGAGTTGCATCCAGTAAAAATCGTTAGAGAATAGATAGTTAAAAGAATGAGTAAAAAGAATTTTTTCATTTAATAATTGCCTCCTTGGTTTTTTTATTATAAAAAACTATTTAAAATGTTTTAAATTTTGATAATTCGGAATTTAAGTTTTTTGATAAATGATCTATATTTTGAACCATTTCAAATAGTTTTTTATAACTATTCTGTTGATTATCAGTAGAATTACTTATTTCATTGGTGATAGCAGCAATTTCCTCTGAGACCGTAGCTACTTCACCTATTTTTGCTAATGTTTCCTTTTTAGCAATTGACATACCATTTGTAGATTCAACAGTTTTATCTATTGCAATATTTATTGTTTCCATTTCAGCTAGTACATTATCGAACGTATCTGAGGTACTATAAACATAATTTATTTGGTTTTTTATTAAATTTTTATTTTCGATTGAATCATTAGCAATTTCCTTTGTTTGGTTTATTATATTTGATGTCAAATTGTTTATTCGTAAAAGTTCTTTTTGAGATTTTTCAGAGAGTTTTTTAATTTCTTTGGCAATTACTGCAAAACCAGAACCAGATTCACCTGATTTAGCAGCCTCAATTGTAGCATTTAGTGATAGTAATTTTGTATGTCTTACTATATCAAGCATAAAAGATACTACCTTTTTTATTTGCTGAATATTATTATAAAATTCACTTAATCTAAGTGATATGTTTTGTGATATATCTTCGACTTTTTCTGATTGATCTGATAAATTAATTAAAACTTCTGAAGTTTTGTTTGATAATGATTGAATTTTTAATATTGATTCTGAAACATTTTTAACTGTACCCTCTACTTCAGATATTCTATTTTCTAAATCTACTGTTAGTATAGTAATATCTGATAAGTCTTTTGCTTGTGTTGAACAACTTTTTGATACTTCGGTAACAGAAGTATTTACATTTGAAGAATGATCAGTTGCAGATAAAGTAGAATTTCGAATAGTATTTGAATTTTTAAGAATTTCATCTGATGATTTTGATACTTGTAAGATAAATGAAGAAATACTTTTTAACATATCATCGAAATTAAAAAGTACTTGTCCAATCTCATCTTTATTTTTTATCTCTTTGGATAAATCAATTCGAAAGTCTCCACTTTTCGCTTTTTGCATTATATTTATCATATGCTTAAGTGGTTTTGAAATACTATTTGCAATATAAATAGAAATTATAACCATTGATATTAGTGTAATAATTGATATTAATATTATATTATAACCCAGAGATCTAGATTCTTTATAAAGAAAATCTTCTGGTATAAGGAAAAGAAAATACCATCCAGTTTTTTTGAGTTTTGAGAAACCTGATAAATATCCATTTATTGAAAATGACTTGCTTTCGAGTATTTCTTTATCTGTAATCTTTTTTATAAAGCTTTTATTTTCAAAAACCTTATCTAATAAAAGCTTTTCATTGGTTGATTGAAAAGCTTTTCCTTCTTTATCTAAAACAAAAAATAATGTTTTATTATTATAATTGTTTACTTCATATAGGTCCTTAAAATATGATTCTTGAACAGAATAAATTAAATAACCTATTTTTGATAGAGATTTTTCAGAAACTACTTTTTTTACAAGAGCAATACCCTTTTTTTTATTTTTAAATTCTACATAGTGCCAGGATTCATTTAAGTCATTTTTTTCAAAATTATCAACTATAGAATTATAAAAATTATTTTTTAAACTAGAATCAACTTCATAATTTATATTTTTTGAGTCTTTATTCTCTATTCCAGTAGGTGCTATTAAGAAATCAATACTCACTAAATATTTATTTCCAGAAGCCTCATCTAAAAATATATCTTTAATTTCTTTATCGAAATTAAATTTTTCTCCTACTGATAAATAATTATATTTTGCTGCTTTTTCCTGTATTAAAGGATTATAGATGATTTTTTCTGATTTTTTATTCAATTCTTCAACACTTTTATTAATACTTATTGTGACTTGGTCAATAAGTTGAGTTGTGAAAATACTACTTTTATCTACAATTGCTTTTTTAGATATATTAAAAGTCATTATACCAATTATTAATAAAATAAATATAAGTAATGT
>JBDMZA010000450.1:0-5059 GCA_039770155.1 Clostridiales bacterium | reverse complement strand
TTCTCTTTGGATATTTTATTTATAAGGCTATATATCTTATAGGTGTTGAACATGTATATTCGGTTAAATACAAAGGTTTATCCGAAATGCTTAAAAACAAAGTTATGGTAACAGAAATCCAAAAAGATAAAAAAACTAATAATATTACTTATACGCTAAATAGCTTTATTTCAAAAAATAATATTGATAAAAATACTGATGAAATAGCACATTACCTAAATACAAATATTATCTCAATTACACAAAACAAAAGAAACTTTAAACAAATATACATCAAGACAAATAAATTCTTAGATGATCCAGTTAATTTTAATAAAGGAAGTATAGAAAACAAATTAATTTTGGTACTCAAATTCTATAGTCTTAATCCAACTTTTATAAGCAAAAAGCAAAATGACTTTTTAACAACTATAAAAATTAAATGTATGACAGATATTAAAAAAGTTCTAGGCAAACAAAATGACATTGCAAGCAAATTAAAACTAAAAAAAGAAGACCTGAATATAAAAGTTGAATTTGATTATTTTTTATTTGAAATCAGTAATAGAGATGAAAAAGTATATTTACTACAGGATTTTATTGATATTGTTAATGTTAATAAAAAATATGAAATACCAATTCTATTAGGAATTAATCAAAATACAGGGAAAATTGTTTTAGAAGACATGACAAATCTTTTACATACTCTTATTGGTGGAACAAGCGGAGGTGGTAAATCCAGTTTCTTTAATTGCCTTATACAATCTCTTATGTATTTTGGATCAGATGTTACACTCATAATGGCAGATTTTAAACGTGTTGAGCTATCTCAATACAAAGATTTTAAAAACACTATTTTTATTAAAAAACAAGATGTATTCTTACAAACCCTTAAAAATTTAGATAAGGAAATGGAAAAGCGTTATGATCTGTTTGAATCAACAGGAGTAAAAAAGATTCAGTCATATAATCTTAAATTCAAAAATAAACTTCCATTCATAATAGTATGTATCGATGAAATAGCAGATTTGAGAGTTAACAATAATGAAAATTTAACACAAGAAATTGAAGATTATTTGACAAGACTTTTAAATATGGGACGTGCAGCAGGAATTATAGTTATATGTGCTACACAAAGACCAAGTGCAAAACAATTAAATACTGAACTAAGAGACAGACTTGTTACAAAAATAAGTTTTCAGGTAACAGTAAACGAAACACAAAAAATGATTGGCGTTCATGGAACAGAAAAATTAAAAACCGGAGAATTTATAATGATATCTGAAAAATACGATAATGTGAGATTTAAAGCACTATTTATTGATGAAGACAATAATCAAAATAGAGTTTATGAAAAATTATCAGAAATATATGGAGGTAAATCTAATGTTATTAATACCAGAAAAGAAAAATGTACAAAAGTCAGTCTTATTAAAAATAAAAATTAACAAGTGGAAATTAAGATTAACAAATAATAAGTTATTATGTAAAATTATAAAATTAAAGAAAAACAAATTACACAACAATTCCTACGACACTAACCAAAATTCTTACGACAAAAGGATTCTTACGACAAAAAACAATTTCAAGATAAATATTAATTCTAAATCAGTAAACAAGCTAATTACAATCCTGTCACCCCATGATAACTTTTATAAAAATAACCCTGATTTTGAGGAAAATGAAAAAGCGTCGTTAAAAAATAACTCTGATTTATATATACAGTTCGTTTCTTTTATAAAAAATAATGCTCAAGGCACTAAAATACCAACTGCTAGAGAATTAGAAAGTATGTTTGATCTATCAGAGAGAAAGAGGAGGGCATTAATGGAAAAAATGGAACGTGAAAAATTAATTGAACGACAAGGAAAAATATATAAAATTATTAGTTGATTACAGGGAAGGAGAATGTTTTTATGACAAATGTAGAAAATAATTGGAATACAATCATGAATATGTTTTCAGGAGAATTAAAAAAGAAAATCCCAACACAAGAACAATTTATTTATGATTACAAATTAAAGTTTGAGGATAATGAATATATATTTTATATTAAAACTCTAACAACTTTAGAGGGTATTCGTGGAATTGTATATGTTTTTTGTGGAGTTGTAATTAATAAGGAAATACCTGCTTTTTCTGAATCTGGTTATATTGATTTTAGCCAATTAATAAATGCAAAACAGGAAAAATTATCTGATGATGAATTGAAACTAAATACAAGAGAATTAGTAAGTATATATAAAAAAAATATATAAAATAAAAAAAGCATTAATGAAAGCCTTTAAACTTATTTAAAGGCTTTTTTAATGCCCTAAAGGAGATAAAAAATGAGTGATTATAAAAAAGATTTAAGATTTATTATTACTAAGAAATGCAATTATAATTGTTATTTTTGTCATGGTGAAGGGGTTGATAACACTAATGATGAATTATTAAGTTCAAAAGATTATTTTTTTATATATGATGTTTGTAATAAAAAATTCAACTGGAATACTGTTACTTTGACAGGTGGTGAACCTTTACTTCGAAAAGATTTCAAAGAAATAGTAACAGAGTTATATAAAAAAAATGCCAAAATAACAATAGTTTCTAATGGAGAATTCATTGATAAATGTAAAGACATACTAAATTTAATTAATAGATTAAATATTTCAATACACACTTTAGATGAAATCAAATATAGTCAAATTATCGGTTTCAATAATAAATTGGACAAAGTAATTAAAAATCTTATGGAAATAAGAAATATTAATCCAAATATAAAAATTCGTATAAATACAACAATTATAAAAGGTATAAATGACTCTGATACTGATTTGATAAATCTCATTAATTTAGCTGATAAATTAAACGCCAGTATTAAATTTATAGAACTATACTCTGATTCAGAAAATAATATTGTTCCCATATATGATTTGCAACAAAAAGTAAAATGTTTTAATTTCAGATACATAGATCAGCAATCAGACAGAGTCATTATGTTTAATGGAAAAGTCAAAATAATCTTTACCAAAATCTTTTGTAATATTGCTAAAGATTATTTTGAACCAAATAGTTATTGCCATTTGAGAAATGATATATTTATAACACCAGATGGATATCTTAAAATGTGTAGAAATAGTAAAGCATCTGTATACATACTTGACGAAGTAGTCAATAGAGATATTAAGGGACTTGAAACTAAATTCAATATGGCAAATAATATTTTAGGTAACCATTGTCCAATAATAAAAACAACTGGACCCAATACATTGGCTATAAATGGAGGACTACCAATATTAAGTCGAAATGAAGGAAAGTTTAATCATCCCTATATAACAGAAAAAATTGAAAGATCAGTTATAGAACAACTTTATAACACTATATCAATATATGATGATGGTAATATATTCAAAAAATTTGAATATGAATTTTCAAGATATCACAATAAAAAATATGGGGTATTATTTAATTCTGGAACTACTGCATTATGGGCAATGTACGAAGGAATAAGATTAAAAGAAGACGATGAAATTATTTGTCCCATTTATACATTTTTTGCCACTGTCAGCCCTATTTTATTTACAAATGCAAAACCTATTTTTATTGATTGTGATGAATTTGGAAACATTGATTATAAAAAAATCGAAAATAAAATTACAAATAAAACTAAAGCTATTGTTATAACTCATATGTGGGGTTATCCATGTAAAATTAATGAAATTAAAAAAATAGCAGATAAATATGATTTATATCTTTTAGAGGATTGTTCACACGCTCATGGAGGTAGTTATAAAAATAAAAAATTAGGAGAATGGGGTGATATATCAGTATTTAGTTTACAAGGGCAAAAGATAGTTACTGGTGGTGAAGGTGGAATATTAATCACAAATAATAAATCAATATATGATAACACGCTCCTACTAGGTCACTATAATAAAAGATGCAAAAATGAAATATCTCAAAGTAATATTAAATTTAACTATGCTATAACTGGTAAAGGAATGAAGTTAAGAGCTCATCCAATAGCAATAAGAATTGCCTACGAAATGTTTTTAAATTTAGATGAATACATAAAAATAAAAGATTATTATGTAAAATACATTGTTGAAGAAATTAAAAATATTGAAGGTCTAAAAATTCTAATTGATGATAATTCACAAAATAGTTGGTATGCATTAATTATAAAATATGATAAAAGAAAATTTAATAATACAAGTATCAAAGACTTTGTAACAGCCTTAAATAAAGAAGGAGCAATTGAATTTGACATACCTTCATCAACTTGCCCATTGGATAAATTAGAATTATTTAAAAATCCAAAATTTTTGTTCCCAAGTTATAAAAATTCATTTATTATAGATGATAAATATAAAAATGCAAATGAATTTTATAATAATATTTTTAAAATGCCTATCTGGTATAGACAAGATGATTTTAAAACAATTGTTAAGTATGTAAATGCACTAAAGAAAGTATCATCATATTATAATAACAAAACTTTTAAGGAGGTCTTTTAAATGAAATTTTATGATTTATTATATGAAAAAGCTTTAGAAAATGGTATTGAAAAAATTGTAGTTGGTGGAATAGTTGTAAATAAAGATAATGATATTTTAATCTTAGTAAGAGATAAAGATGACTTTATGGGTGGAATTCACGAGCTTCCAAGTGGCACATTAGAATCTGGTGAGAGCATTAAAGATACTTTAGAAAGAGAAGTCAAAGAAGAAACAAATTTAGAAATTAATAGAGTCATAAATTATATTAATAGTTTTGATTATTTATCTGGAAGTGGTAAGAAAACTCGTCAATTTAATTTTGCTGTAGATGTTAAAAATAATGATATTAAAATAACAGAGGAACATAATGGATATTCATGGCAAAACATTAATGATTGTCGAGATGATAACAATATTACTGATGAAGTAAAGTATACTTTAGAAATCTATAATTTCAATTTAAATTTAAATTGATAACTTTATAGGGGATGTTTGATTATAAACATCCCCTATATATAAATTTAATTATCCAATTTAGCGAATTGTAAAACTTTTTTATGATAAAATTATAATTAAAGTACATAGTTAAAGGATAT
>JBDMZA010000449.1:0-24099 GCA_039770155.1 Clostridiales bacterium | reverse complement strand
TGCAACGATCTCAAGAGTAATTAATGGAAGTAATAATGTAAGTAAAAGTACTAAACTTAAGGTTGAGAGAATACTTGCTAAATTTGATTATTCACCAAATGCTATTGCAAGAGGATTAGTTGTAAAATCAATGAATTCAATAGGGGTTTTAGCTACAGATATACGAGATACATACTATGCAAATATATCCTATACTATAGAACAGGAATTAAGTAACTTTGGTTACAGTATGATACTTTGTAACACAAGCAATAGTTATGAAAAAAAAGTTCAGTATATAAACAAATTACTGGAAAAAAAAGTAGATGGGATAATTCTTGTGGGATCAGTTTTTATTGATGATCTTGATGAAAATATTATACAAAAAATTTCGTCAAAGGTGCCAGTAATACTAATAAACAGTTATATTGAAGGAGAAAATATATATTCAATACTCTGTGATGATTTTATGGGAATTTCAAATTGTGTCGATTATCTTGCAAATAAAGGTTTTGAAAAATTTGCTTATTTACAAGATAAAAGAAGTTATAGTGCTGTTCAAAAATTAAATGGCTTTAATAGAGGCATTAATAATAATTTAATAAAAGAAAGTTTAATTATTGAAACAGAAACAAGTTTAACAGGTGGTTATAATGGCGTTAATGAAATTATAAAATCAAATTGGTCAAAATATGCCATTATAACAGGAGAAGATATAGTTGCTTTAGGTGCTTTAAAAAAACTAATTTCACTAAATATAAATATACCAGAAGATGTAGCGATTACAGGTTTTAATAATTCTATTATAAGTCAATGTTCAGCAATTGAATTGACAACTGTTGATAGCAATATGGAAAAACTGGGTATTGGAGCGGTTAGAATTCTAAAAAAGATACTATCAGGATCAATTCCTGATAATAAAACGGTAATTACTCCAGAGCTTATAATTAGAGATAGTACATAATTTTGACCATGTCTAATATAAAAATTTTACAAATTGAAAGGAGGTTTACATTGAATTTACATTAGTAGTTATTTTTGTAGTTCTACATATAGTAATATTATTGATGTATAAATTAATGTAACAAATAAAATGATTAAATTAAATGGCGACCTTTTAAAGAACAATACAGAAATTTCAGACAAAATAAAAATAGGGGTTACAAAAGACCTCCCAATTAAAGTTTTACAATTTGGTGAAGGAAACTTTTTAAGAGGATTTGTTGATTGGATGTTCAATAAATTAAATGAAAATGATCTTTTTAATGGAAAAATAGTAATAGCCCAACCTCTTGAAACTGGTCTTGTAGATGTTTTAAATCAACAAGATGGATTATATACTTTATTACTTAGAGGTCTTAAGGATGGCAAAATAGTTTCTGAAAAGGAGATTATAACTTCTGTTGATCATGGATTAAATATATATAAAGAATATGATGAATATATTAAATTAGCTGAAAATCCAGAACTTAGAGTAATTGTTTCAAATACTACAGAAGCTGGTATAGCTTATAAGAAAGATGATAAACTATCTGATTCTCCACAATCTTCATTTCCAGGGAAATTAACTGCATTATTATATAAAAGATTTACTTACTTTAAGGGAGATGAATCTAAAGGTTTTATCTTGCTGCCATGTGAGTTGATTGATAGAAATGGAGATAAATTAAAAAATATAGTATTACAATATGCAAATGATTGGAATTTAGGAGATGAATTTGTAAATTGGTTAAATAACTCAAATTATTTTTTAAACACATTGGTAGATAGGATTGTTACAGGTTATCCAAAAGATGAAATAGATATTTTAACAGCTGGCTTAGGATACCAAGATAATTTAATAGATACAGGTGAAATTTTTCACCTATGGGTAATTGAAGGTGATATAAAAATATCAAAAGAATTACCATTTCATAAAATTGGTATAAATGTAGTTTGGACAAATGATATGACACCTTATAGAGCAAGAAAAGTAAGTGTTTTAAATGGTGCACACACAATGACTGTATTGGCTGCGTATTTGTTCGGCTTGGATACTGTTAAAGAATGTATTGATAATAAATTAATTTCTGATTATATGAAAAAAGGGTTATTTGAGGAGATAATACCAACACTTGAATTTCCTAAAAATGAAGTAATTGATTTTGCGAATTCAGTTATCGAAAGATTTGCAAATCCTTTCATAAAACATAATTTGTTAAGTATTTCATTGAATTCTGTTTCAAAATTTAAAACAAGAGTGTTACCTTCCTTGTTAGAATATGTGAAAATAAATGAAAAAATTCCTGAAGTTTTGTCTTTCTCTTTAGCTTCATTAATTGCTTTTTATAAAAGTACTACTTTAGAAGAAAACAAATTAAAAGGTGTTAGAAATAAAAATACATATAATATTATTGATGATATATCTATATTAAAATATTTTAAAAATATTTGGTCTGAATATGATGAAAGTAAAAATTCTGTAAAACATATAGTAACTAATATATTATCTCAAAAAGATTTTTGGGACAAAGATTTAAATAATATTGAAAAACTAAATGAAAATGTTACAAATTATTTATTTAGTATACTTACAAAAGGAATGGAAGATTCTATTGTAGAGTTATTAACTGAAAAATAATACCAAAATCTTTTTATCTGAAGTAGTCTTAAATCATAGAAATTCATACAAGAGAATTGCATAAGAATTAAATAAATCATGCAATTCTCTAAATTAAATATTAGAAAATGAGGTTTTAGAATTGAAAATAAATGAAAAAATATTTAAAATCCATAAAAATGACAATGTTTTCATTTTATTGGATGATGTTAAAAAAGGTTATAGTTTTATTTCTGATAAAGATAAAACTATAGTAATAAACCAAGATTTAACTAGAGGTCATAAAATAGCAGCTGATGATATTGAAATCAATAAAAATATAATAAAATATGGTTTTCCTATAGGAAATACAACTAAATCGGTTATTGCAGGTGAACATATACATACTCATAATTTGAAAACTAATCTTAAAGGTATTTTGGATTATACATATAAACCTAATCATCAAAATGAAAAAAAAATTGATTCTAACTTAAGTTTTATGGGATATAAAAGAAATGATAGTAGAGTCGGAATTAGAAATGAAATTTGGATAATTAATACAGTTGGTTGTGTTAATAAAACTTCAGAAATTTTAGCACAAAAAGCAAATAAAAATTTCAAAGATGAAACAGATGGTATATTTTCATTTCCACATCCATTCGGGTGTTCACAAATGGGAAATGACCAACTAACAACTCAAAAAATTCTTGCAAATATGGTTAAACATCCTAATGCTGGTGGAGTACTTGTTTTAGGTCTTGGTTGTGAAAATAACAACATAAAAGAATTTAAAAAAATAATAGGTGATTATGATTCTGAAAGAGTAAAATTTTTAGAAACACAGGAATCATCTGATGAAATTTCTGAAGGATTAAAATTAATCGAGCAACTTGTAAAGTATACAAAAAAACAAAAACGTACTAAATGTAATATATCAAGTCTTATAATTGGTCTCAAATGTGGGGGATCTGATGCTTTTTCAGGAATAACTGCTAATCCTTTATTGGGTTCATTATCAGATAAATTAATTTCGTATAATGGAACATCAATTTTGACAGAAGTTCCTGAAATGTTTGGTGCTGAAACATTACTTATGGATAGATGTATAAATAGAAAAATATTTGATAAATCAGTTAACTTAATAAATAATTTCAAAGAATATTATATAAAAAATAATCAAGCTATTTATGATAATCCATCACCAGGTAATAAAAAAGGTGGTATTACAACATTAGAGGAAAAATCATTAGGATGTGTACAAAAGGGCGGAATAAGTAATGTTACTGATGTATTAGACTATGGTGATATATCAAAGGAAAAGGGACTTAATCTTTTAAAAGGTCCAGGTAATGATATTGTTGCTGTTACAGATTTAATGGCTGCAGGTGCACAAATTATTCTTTTCACTACAGGTCGAGGAACACCACTTGGAGCACCAATTCCAACAATAAAAATTTCAACAAATACTCAACTCTCTAAATTTAAAAATAATTGGATTGATTTTGATGCAGGTGAATTACTCACAGGTAGTACTATGGAAGAAATCACAGGAGAACTTTTAAACTATATTTTAAAAGTGGCTTCTATGGATGAACAAACTAAGAACGAAATAAATGGTTATAGAGAAATATCAATATTTAAAAATGGAGTAACTCTATAAAATTTTTAATAAATTAGAGTAATGTTCAAAGATTTATTCTACCTTAACAGGCTTAAAATCATTTGAGACTGCTGGTTTTTATGCACATTTTAATGTTTCATTACAATTAGTTGAATTAAAAAAAAATAAATCCTAATTATAGAGTATGAATTTAGTATTGTTTATTAGGCTATCCTTAGGTTTTCTTAAATATTAAAATAAGGAGAACCTAAAAAATAATACTGAATTCTTTTCGTCTGAAATTCGCTTAAATCGTGCGAATTCATACTCGAGAATTAGAGTTTATTTTTTGGATATCCCTAAGTTATTTAATCTGTATAAAAATTAATACAGATTTTTTTCTTTTAGGCAAAAGGCAGAATCAAAAAAATTTATAGAAACTCAAAAAAGGTGGTCAGGTATTAGAAAATGATTATTATTGATAAAAATGTAATAATGGGTTATATTAAATTAAGATTTATTTTTTTGTTACCCCTCAGTATTATAGTAATTTAATTTATGGTAGAAAATTATAAGTAAAATAATTTAAAATTGCCTATAATACTAAAACTTTTGGTTATGCCTAAATGATCAAACTACTCTAAAAGGAGACTAGTATTAATGAAAAAGAGTAAAATAGCTATGATTTTTATAATACTTATATCACTTACTATTATTATAATATTTGTGACTGATAAATTTGGAAGTTCTACAAATAGTAACTCTTCTGAAAAGATTGATGAGATCAAAAATACAAATAAAGATGATAAAATAATAGATAAAAGTAGTACTGTAACTAATACAAATTCTCCCCAAAAAACTAAGATTAGTCCCTCTAGTACAAAAATTCCAGATTCTGAGGATGTGTCAAGTGAAACATATTATGGAATAGGTAAATATTATGGTGGTGGATATGATAGTGGAGCTGCTATGTTAACAGGAAGTATTTATGATGGAGAATATGTGTGTGCGATGAATCAATATGATTATAACAATTCGAGATTGGCAGGAGCATGTATTGAGTTAACAGGACCAAAGGGTAAAATAAAACTTTTAGTTACGGATATTTATCCTGGAGGTAATCAGGGAGATATTGATTTGAATAAAAATGCATTTGCTAAGATTGAAGATCTATCAGCAGGTGTAGCTGATATTTCATGGAGAATAGTAGAAAGAGATGTTAAAGGTTCAATTATTTTAAAAATTAAAGATGGATCAAGTCAGAATTGGATGGGTGTTCAAGTTAGAAATCACAAAACACCAATTGAAAAATTAGAAATACTAGGATCAGATGGAATTTATAAAGTTATTAAAAGAACATCATGTAATTATTTTGAACTTAATAATCCTGGTAAGGGACCATTTAATTTTAGAGTAACTGATATATTTGGAAAATCAATAATTGAAAAAGATATAAAACTTAAAATCGGTGATAATAAAGGAAAAAATCAGTTTTAAGATTAATAAATTTAGTACTGTTGTTTGAAGTTAGTTGTTTCAATATGCAATACAGAAAATATTTTTTCAATCATTATATCATAATGAATTCATATCTTCCAAGAAAACTTCAGGTGAAAAGAATTGGACATTATTTTTTAGACTATCCTAAGTACAAAAAATTAAACTTTAAAAAATTTAAAGAACAATATGTGACATTAAAAATTGATAAATCAAACCAAATAAAGTAAAATATAAGTATAAATATATTTATTTACATTATTTATTTTATTTAGTAATAGGCTCACTTTGTTTTTCATAAAATTTTTTAGGGGGATTTATGTATGATTAAAAAGTCAAAGAGCAAGAAAAAAAATCTTGTAACTTTAAGTGTACTTATCATTGTAATTGTAATGGTTATTTCAACTATGCCCACTTCTAAATTGTTTGCAGCTTCAAATGAAACAACATACACAATTAAAAATGATTGGGGAGGTGGAGCATCTGTAGGTGTAACTGTCATGAACAATAATGATTTTCCTATATCTGATTGGGTTTTTCAATGGGAGTTTCCAGAAGACCAACAAATTAGTGCTTTTTGGGGAGCAAACTATGAACAGAACGGGAATTCTGTTACAGTAACTCCTCCTTCATGGACTCCAGAGATTCCAGCAAATGGATCTGTTTATTTTGGTTTCATGATAGGTTATACGACTACAAATTCAATTCCTGAACATTTTTTATTAAATGGTTATGCTTTTGGTGTAACAGATTATTCAGAGACTTCTTCAACAAATACCACTACTAATATTTCACAATTAACCTGGACATCATCAGATCAGTGGGCAAAACTAACAACAGAAGGTTATACATTGTATAATAACATTTGGGGAAATGACATTGGAACACAAACCATATGGGCAACAGCATATAACAATTGGGGAGTAACAGCAGATCATCCTAATACAGGTGGGATTAAATCATATCCTAATTGTGAAAAAGTTGTAGATAAAACTTTGGATAATTTAAACAGTTGTAAAAGTTCATTTGCATGTGATGTTCCAGACGCAGGGGCTTATAATACGGCATATGATATTTGGTGCGATAATCATGCTTATGAAATTATGTTGTGGATGAACTGGAATGGTGAAGTAGGACCTATTGCAAGAGGATGGGAAGATGATGGTACGCCTATTCCTGAATATAGTAATATACCAATTGGAGGAAACAATTGGAATGTATATAAGGGAACAAACGGCGTTAACCAAGTTTATTCATTTTTAAAAACAACTCAAACAAATTCTGGTAATGTTGATGTGAAAGCCGTTCTTGACTGGATAAGAAACGAAGGATGGTTTGGAAATGTAACATTAAACAAAGTTCAATTAGGATGGGAAATTACATCAGCAAGTGGTGGTTTAGATTTCGAGATGAATGATTATTCTGTAACATATGATTGAATAAACTTTTCACCAATTGAAAAATAAGGTATATCTAAAATGTTTGATTCTAGATTATTAGATAATCTAGAATCATTTTTTTATTCCATACTATTTGATTTCTTTAATTGCTATAATTTGAAAGTATTTTTAGATTATATCACAAGAGGTAATGAAATTTAAATGTTTACACCGAAATTGCTACACAAAGCATTTAAACCACCTTGAAATCCACTTCCAGTTGCATTAAATTTCCACTCAGATCCATGTCTATACAATTCACCAATTACAATAGCTGTTTCAATACTAAAATCTTCTCCTAGATCGTATCTTATAAGTTCTTCATCATTTTCTTCTTTGAATACTCTTATAAATGAATTTGATACCTGACCAAAATTTTGATTTCTTTTATCTGCATCGTGAATTGTAACTGCAAAACCTATTTTATCAATATCTGAAGGAACGGTGCTTAAATTAATTTTTATTTGTTCATCATCACCTTCACCCTCACCTGTAATATTATCACCCATATGACATATTGAATTAGTAGCATCTTTTAAGTTGTTAAAAAAAATAAAATCTTTATCATTACGAACTTTACCATTTGCACTTAATAAAAAAGCTGATGCATCTAAATCAAAATCATTTCCCCCATCATATTTGTTTGTATCCCATCCTAAGCCTACTATAACATTTTTAAGTCCAGGATTTGATTTTGTTAAATCAACCTTTTGACCTTTTTGTAAACTAACTGGCATAATAATATCCTCCAATATATGTGATTTTATATTCAGGGAAATTCAAAAATAATATTCTTTTTTTATTAAGAATAATAATTTTTCCTTGTCCCTTGTAAGGCATAATTAAAAATTTCATAAGACAATTTTTTTCTGAAAATATTGATGCTTTAACGAATTTTCAAAAAAAGTTGACTAGTTTATTTTTTGATTCTGCCTAAGGGATATCCAAAAAATGAATTTGATATTATTTTTTAGGTTATCCAAAGTTATATAGACTACAATAATATTTTTTATTATTACTTTCCAATACATACAATATGTAATAATATAATTATATTATTACAAACAATAGTTTCGATTATTGTAAACTATAGTGATATTTTATCATTTGAATTATTAAAACACAACACATTGTATAGTTATAAGATACACATCAGTGTCTACTTTGGTTGAAATGAATTTTAGATAGAATAGTAATGATTAGAGTGAATTTTAATTCACCCTAATCAAATAATAAAATATAATATTTAAATTTGAGACTTTACAAATTACTGTAATGATCTATTTATTGCACATACTATACCTTTAATTGAAGCAACATCAATATTACTTTCAATAGCTACACCAAAAATATGTTTGCCTTTTGGTGTTTTTAATTCAATATAAGCAACTGCTTTTGCATTAGAACCTGTAGATATTGCATGCTCATTATAATTTATAAATTCATATCCTTCAATTTCAATAGCCTTTAATCCATTAAAAAATGCATCTATTGGACCATTTCCTTCTCCAGATATATTTTTTGGTAAACCATTATAAGTTATAATACCATCAAATTTGACACTTGAATTGCCATTATGTCCTTTTTCTTCAATTTTATATTCACTAAGCAAATATGGAGTTTTTACTTCTAAGTATTCCCGTTTAAATAATTCATATATATCATTTGCAGTTAATTCTTTTCCAGTTTTCTCTGCTTCTGATTGCACAATAGTACCAAATTCTGGCTGCATAGTTTTTGGAAGATTATATCCAAAATTGTTTTGCATAATAAAAGCTGTACCACCTTTTCCAGATTGGCTATTTATCCTTATAACAGGTTCATATTGTCTTCCAACATCTGCAGGATCAATTGGTAAATATGGAATTTCCCAATAGTCTGAATTATTTGCTTTCATATATTCAAAACCTTTATTTATTGCATCTTGGTGTGAACCAGAAAAAGCAGTAAATACAAGCTCACCAACATATGGTTGACGCTCATGGACATTCATCTTTGTACATTTTTCGTAAATCG
Organism: Clostridiales bacterium; assembly: GCA_039770155.1. Classification (GTDB taxonomy): domain Bacteria; phylum Bacillota; class Clostridia; order Acetivibrionales; family JBDMZA01; genus JBDMZA01. The sequence continues at coordinate 14,987 of JBDMZA010000449.1, read as the reverse complement.
TTTTAATTTTGTTGAGATCAGAAAAATCTAGTTCTGGATCTATTCCTTGAGTCGTCATATTAAGTGCTAATGTTATAATATCAACATTCCCTGTTCTTTCACCATTTCCAAATAGAGTTCCCTCTACTCTGTCAGCTCCAGCCATCAAAGCAAATTCTGCATCAGCTACTCCAGTTCCACGATCATTATGTGGATGAACACTTATAATAGCTGATTCTCTATTAGGTATATTTCTAGAAAAGTATTCAATTTGATCAGCATAATGATTTGGTGTACTAAGCTGTACAGTTGAAGGAAGATTTAGGATTATTTTATTTTCTGGTGTTGGTTTAATAATTTCCATAACTCTTGAACAAATTTCAACTGAATTATCGACCTCAGTACCTGAAAAACTTTCAGGTGAATACTCAATTCGGATATTTGAAGTATCTGCTTGTTTAGCAATTAATTCTGAAATTATTTTAGCTCCATTTACTGCAATATCAATGATTCCTTCCATATCTTTTTTGAAGACTACTTTGCGTTGAAGTGTAGATGTGGAATTGTAAAAATGTACAATTACATTCTTTGCACCTTCTATTGCTTCAAAAGTTTTTCTAATCAAATGTTCTCTTGCCTGTACTAAAACTTGTATACTAACATCATCAGGAATTAAATCTTTCTCGATAAGAGTCCTTAATATTTCATATTCTGTTTCCGAAGCTGATGGAAAACCTACTTCAATTTCTTTAAAACCAATTGAAATAAGTAATTTAAAAAACTCAATTTTTTCCTCAATATTCATTGGGTTAACAAGAGCTTGATTTCCATCCCTTAAATCTACACTGCACCATCTTGGCGCTTTATTAATACTATTATTTGGCCATTGCCTATCATTAATATTAACAGATTTAAATGGTAGATACTTTTTAAATGAATTTTTCATAAAAATTCCCCTTTCTCATATGCAAAAATGTTTCCTAACGTATTTTTTAAATATACTTGATTATATATGCTTTTTGAGTAAGGAATAGGCTAAAAATGAATTAGAATTTTCATAGAAAAGAATTCTAATTTAATTTTTAACTGCTCCTATAATATTAAAGAAAAAAATGAATAAATATTTTTTTCTTTATTCTTAAAGGAAGTATCGTAAATTTAATATATTTGGAAAAACAAAAAATCCACGTCCCCAACAAGGGGCGAGGATATATTCCACGCGGTACCACCCTAATTTAGCTAAAAAACAGCTCTCAATAAACCTCTATCAAGGTTTGGCATATAACGTTGCCATACGTACTATCCTAAAAAAATTATTCAGATAATCAACTCAGGGATGAGTTATTCATACACAATTTGGTACCAATTTTCACCAAACATTGGTTCTCTAAAACTCAAATAGTATATCTTTTCCCCTTCACAGTTTTTAATAGGTCATCTTTGCTATTTAGTTTATTAACTTGATAATACATTAAAACCTATAAGTATGTCAATAAAAATTTTTATATCAAAAATTTTATAGACTAATCGATTTGTAATAGCTTCATGATAATGCATAATCAAAAATTTCATAAGACAATTTTTTTCAGAAAATATCAGTGGTTTAACGAATTTTCAAAAAAAGTTGACTAGTTTATTTTTTAATTCTGTCTAATACTTTTGTGATTCATTATTTTAAAATATAGATTTATTTTTTTGACATTTTATGATTAAAATTGGTATAATAATGCGAAAACAATTATAAAATATTTCGTGATGATTTTTAGGAGGCTAAGTATGGTAACTGGAATAGAGCATATTGCAATAATGTCAAAAGATACAGAAAAATTAAAGAATTGGTATCAAGAAATGTTTGGTTTCAAAATTGTATATGATAATGGTAAAGGAACATTTTTTTTGATGGTTGAAGATGGTTCAATGATTGAATTTGTTAAATCAGATGAAACTGTGGAAAAAGAGAGTGCAAAATTATGTGGAATAAGACATTTAGCTTTTTCAGTAGATAATTTTGAAGAAATGGTAGAAAAATTAAAGAAAAACAGTGTAGAGATTATTACTGAAGCAAGTGTTTCAAGTTCTGGAATTAAAACATTTTTCTTTAGAGATATTGATGATAATGTGATCCATTTAATATATAGACCAAAAGCTCTAGGATGACCTGAAATTTACTAATATAAGGTCAAATTGAGCATAAACTAAAATTTGTTGTTAGTTTTAGGCAGAATCAAAAAATAAACTAGTCACTTTTTTGAAAATTCGTTAAACCATCGGTGCTTTCAGAAAAAAATTGTCTTATGAAATTTTTGATTATGCCTTAAACATATTATTACTGAAATTAAGTAAAATGGGTAGGCTTTGGGTCGACTCATTTTTTTGTATATACAGTATTACAAATTTATATATTATTTCATTAGATTTTTGTATAAATATTTTTGTATATGTGATATTTTATGGTTACATAGTTTTATAAATTATCAAATGATAAATATTCTATTAAGGAGAACCTAAAAAATAATACCAAATTCTTTTTTTTTTCTGAATATACAGATGCTTTAAGGGATTTTAAAAGAAAATTTTGAACAAAAATGGCTATGAAAAATATAAACTGAAAGGAAAATAGAAATGATAAAAGCAAAGAGACTTAAGAAAGGTGATAAAATAGCAACAGTTAGTTTATCACGGGGAAGTGCTGGTGATTTTGGAATTAATGAGCGGTATAAAATTGCTAAAAAAAGAATACAAGATATTTTTGAATTAGAAGTTATGGAAATGCCAAATTCTATGAAAGGTAGCGAATATCTTTATAAAAATCCAAAAGCTAGGGCAGAAGATATGATGCAAGCATTTTCTGATAAAAGCATTAAAGGTATCTTTTGTAATATAGGTGGAGACGAAACTATAAGATTATTACCACATATTGATTTTAATATTATTAAAAATAATCCAAAAATATTTATGGGGTACTCTGATACAACAGCAAATCATTTTATGTGTTATAAAGCTGGACTAACATCATTTTATGGTCCGAGTATACTAGATTCTTTTGCAGAAAATGTAGAGATGCATGATTATACAACTAAGTGGTTAAAAAAAGTTCTGTTTTCCAATGAAGAGATAGGTGAAATAGAAAATAGTAATTATTGGACATCAGAATATATAGACTGGGCTAATAGTGAAAATAATAAAATTAAGAGAAAAGTACAATCTAACAAAGGATATGAATTATTACAAGGAGAAGGAATTGTAAGTGGGAAACTTATAGGTGGATGTATGGAGGTCATTGAAATGATAAAAGCAACTGATATTTGGCCTAAAAATGAAGAGTGGAATGATAAAATACTTTTTTTAGAAACAAGTGAGGATAGACCAAGTCCAGACTGGATTAAATATTGGTTAAGAAACTATGGAACTATAGGAATATTTGATAGAATAAAAGCAATTATTGTTGGAAAACCAAAAGATGAAAAATATTTTGAAGAATATAAAAATGAGTATACAAAAGTAGTTGGTGAAGAATTTGGGAAAAAGGATTTGCCTATTTTGTATAATATGAATTTTGGACATACATCTCCAATGTGCATTTTGCCATATGGAGTTGAAGCAAAAATAGATTGTGGAGAAAAGAATTTTCATATAGTTGAGTCAGGCGTAATGTGAGAAATATAAAAAAAATATCTCATTGGATATCATGAATTATTATATATAATAATTTTTCGTATTAATCTATATACAATTATTTTCAATTATGTATTTTTAACTTTTTTTATGCTATTATAAACTATATACAATAAGAAATCAAAAAGCAAATTCCTATTACAATTATACAATGTAAATTTCTATAGCAAAGCAAGAGGGGGTTAACAACATGGATTTAAAACAGCTTTTTCAGTGGCAGAAACCCATGAAGCGAGTAAAAATTAGCCTAATACCCATCATTCTGTTTTCAACTTGGTTGTTCGGCCTTAGGGTTTTGATGATGCAAGTAATAGTTCTGCTTGTGGGAATGACAGCTGAATATCTTATTATGCGTACAATTCAGAAAGAAAAAACGAAAATTACTGAGGCAGTGCATGTAACATGTATGTTGTTTGCACTTTCACTTCCACCAGACACACCATTTTGGATTGCAGCGGTAGGAATTGTTTTCGGTGTTGTTTTTGGAAAGGGAGTATTCGGGGGGTTCGGGCGAAATATTTTTAATCCGGCCTTGGTTGCACGGTGTTTTGTATATGTATCATTTCCAGCACATATGACAGTTACTTGGCAGAAACCTTTTCTGAGTTTTCCAGGAGGTTTTACGAAGTTTACTGGAGGAGTAGATGCAGTTACAAGTTCTACACCTATGATTCTTTTTGATAAAACAGGAGAAATAACGAGTTACATCAAGCTTTTTTTGGGAGCAATTGCAGGTTCAGCAGGAGAAACAAGTGTATTGTTGATTTTAATTGCAGCAGTATATCTTTTGGTAACTAAAACAGCTTCTTGGAAGATAATGGTTTCAACTGCAGTTAGTTATTTCATGATTCAGAGTGTGTTTTATTTTTTAGAAGTAGTTCCAGAAAATCCGTTATTTGCAATTCTATCTGGAGGTTTCATTTTTGCTACTGTCTTTATGGCAACTGATCCAGTATCAGCGCCAAAGAATGATACATCAAGGATTATATACGGAATTTTGATAGGATGTTTTACATTTTTAATCCGTTCTTTCTCCCTTTTCACAGAGGGAATTATGTTTGCCATACTGATTGCAAATATGTTTGTGCCTTATGTGGAGCGTCAGGTTAAAAGCCTGAGGAATAGAAAGAAGGTGACGGTATGAAAAAGGGATATACCTTTACTATTCTTTTTATATTTGTTGTTACAGCTTTCTTCACTTCGATTCTTGCTGTTGCTAATTCTTATTATCAGGATGATATCAATGAAAATGAAGCTCTTAGTAATAGACGTTCTGTTATGTATTCCTTTATGGGATATTATGAAGAAACAGATGATAAAGTAAATTCTATTTATGATACCCATGTAGAGGAATTAGAAATAGATGGTGAATTTGTTTATGCATATATTGAAAATAGTGAAGTAACGGCTTATACCCTTCCTATGTCAGGGTCAGGGCTGTGGGGAACTATAACTGGTTACTTAGCGGTTTCTGATGACCTGAGTAAAATTGTAGGAATTGATTTTATGTCACATAGTGAAACACCAGGATTGGGTGCTAGAATTGATGAAGAATGGTTTAAAAAACAATTTCAGAATTTAAGTTTTTCTTTGAATAGCAAACTTTCACTTATCAATCAAGGCGAAGGAGACATTGATGCCATTACTGGTGCGACAACTACTTCTCGTTATGTGGTACAGTTGGTAGATAATACTCTTGAAAAATATATTAAACTGCTGGAGGTGAATAGATAGTATGGGTGAATTAAAAACAGTTATTTACCGAAATCTCTGGAAAGAGAATCCAGTTATAGGTCAGATTTTGGGCATATGTTCCAGTTTGGCTGTAACCAATCTTCTTGTAAACACATTGGTCATGAGTATAGGAGTAACTTTTACATTAACCCTTTCTGCTTTTGTTATTTCACTGTTAAGAAATCTGATACCTCAGCGCATTCGCATGATGGTATATACATTGATTATTGCGGTATTTGTTATTCTGGTGGATATTGTACTTCGAGCAAAATTTCCGGATATTAGTAAAGCATTAGGACCGTATATTGGTTTAATTATTACAAACTGTATTCTGATGGGACGTATGGAAGCTTTTGCTCAGAAGAATAAGCCTAGTCTAGCTATGTTGGACGGGTTTTTCTCTGGACTAGGTTATTCCATTATTTTGATGACAATTGCATTTGTTCGTGAATTCTTAGGTTTTGGTACTATATTTGGAATAGAACTAGGATTAAATTTTGAAAAGTGGACAATTATGGTCACACCGGCTGCTGCATTCTTCCTGTTGGCTATTTTGATTTGGATAGGGAATAATCGCATGGCTGCTCGCGAAATAAAATCAAAGGAGGAAGTAGCTAAATGAGTCCTGAAATAAACCCATTTGTTATATTTTTAGCAGCTATATTTACCAGCAATATGGTTCTCTCCAACTTCTTGGGAATGTGTCCCTATATTTCCTTATCTAATGAATATAAAACTGCATCTGGCATAGGAAAAGCAGTTACACTGGTGCTGGTGATAACATCTGTTGTCAACTATCTGATTTATTACTATATAATTGAACCATTACAACTTGAATACCTGCGGTATATTATATTTATTATTGTTATTGCTGCCATGGTGCAGATTCTTGAAATGGCTATGGACCGTTATTTGCCTGACTTGCACAGAAAACTAGGGATATTTCTTCCTCTGATTACTGTAAACTGTGCAATCCTTGGGAATGTTCTATTTATGATTATTCGTAACTATAATTTTATTCAATCTGTTATGTTTGCATTTGGAAGTGGTATCGGGTGGCTTTTGGCCATTCAGGCATTGGCTGCTATTCGTGAAAAAATTGGGAAAAATAAGCTTCCACCTGGACTGGAAGGGGCTGGAATTACATTTATTATTACCGGTTTGATGGCACTAGCATTTATCGGATTTTCTGGCATGTTGCCTACTCAGTGATAAAAAGGAGTCGCAGAATATGGATATACTTATTACAATCTTAAGTGTTTCAGCAATTTCAACTATATTAGCTGTATTGATTATTATTTCCGAGAGGATATTTAATAACTATGGTAATGTCATTATTGATATTAATGATGGTACTAAAACCTTGGAAGTAGAGGGTGGCAGCAACCTATTGTCAACCCTTTCAGGTCAGAAAATTTTTATTCCTTCAGCCTGTGGAGGAAAAGCTACTTGCGGAGTTTGCAAACTTCAGGTTTTAGATGGTGGAGGAGAATTATTGCCTACAGAGGAACCGTTTTTATCGCCTGAAGAGAAAAAAGACGATGTTCGCCTTTCATGTCAGTTAAAAGTTAAGCAGAATTTGAAAATAAAAATACCAGAAGAATTTTTCTTGGTAAAAGAATACAAAACGATAATTGAAGGTATTTCCGATATGACCCATGACATCAAAGAGTTTCGTTTTGCTCTCCCTGAGGAAATTAAATTCAAAGCAGGTCAATATGTACAGGTAAAAACTAAACCTTATGGAAAAATAAAGGAATCTGTCTTTAGAGCTTATTCAATTTCATCGGTTCCTTCGGACAATAAAGCAGTAGAATTGATTATTCGTCGAGTTCCAAATGGACTTTGTACTACTTATATGCATGATCATGTAAAAGAAGGAGAAGAGGTTATGATTACTGGTCCTTATGGTGATTTTTATGCCCGTGATGATGCAGAGGAATATGTAATGATTGCTGGAGGTTCAGGTTTAGCACCGATTAAATCTATTGTAGAAGATGTACTGGAAAAAGGTCTGGATACTAAGATGATTTTCTTCTTTGGGGCAGTTTCCAAAAAAGATTTATACTATGTGGAATACTTTAAGAAACTGGATGAAAAATATGACCAGTTCAGTTATGTTCCAGCTTTGTCTAATCCTACAGAACAGGATAACTGGACAGGAGAAATAGGTCTGATTACTGATGTTGTTGCCAAATATATTGAAAATGGAGATGGAAAGCAGGGTTACTTGTGTGGAAGCCCGGGGATGATAAATGCATGTATATCTGTTTTGACAGAGAAGGGAATTGATGAGAGCTTGATATTTTATGATAAATTTTAAAGGAGGTAGTAAAATGAAACAGTCTCCTAAACTTTCAAAAATACAGGATAAAATGCGGGTAGGAGAATTAACATCAGAAGGATATCTGGGAAAAGATGATCGTTCTTTGACGGATATTATTTCTGATGATTACAAAACTGTAAAATCACTTGGTATTAGTCATAATGAAATTGCAAGAAAAATGCAACTGTTAACTGATGCGGGAAAACTGACACCTGAATATCCTGTGGTTCTGTTTAATCGGTATAGAATTCAGGTAAATGAATACATGGGGTTCATGCCATGTCCATTTAGTGATGGTATTCGTATTGATAAGCGAAATACTATGGTCACTGATGAGATGACAGAGAAAAGTATGTACTGGACAGATATGAATATCCATCTAATAGAAGCACATGGGTTTTATGAGGGTGTTGGAGCTCGTTATCGCATAGAGCCGATAGATATTGTAGAATTTTTAAAAGCTATTCCAAATGATGCTGTGAAAAATTGATTAATTAGGCTAAGAGTATTCTTTTTCTGTAAAATAAAGCTATTTTGTGATAAAATGTATAAAATGACAAATACATTTTTTAGTTATTACCTTTTATTAGATTGTAATATTTGAACAGGAACACTATCTTCTATTGATTGATTGTGTGGTCGTAATAGTACAGTTTGTACTTTACTTTTTTGTAAAATTACAAATTAGTAAAGTATATAATTTTGGAAAGGAGAGTACATATAAATATTTAGAATGTTTAAAATTATTAAAATTTATAGTGTGCACATATATATATGTCTTTAGAAATTAAAAATTTGGTAAAAAAATATGATGAAAAAATTGTTCTCAATAATTTAAATTTCAAAATGGATAATCCGGGAGTTTATGCTATTTTAGGGACAAATGGTGCAGGAAAAACTACAGCAATTCGTATTATTCTTGGTATGCTTTCTCATGATGAAGGTGAAGTTTTGTGGAATGGAAAACATCTTGATGTTTTTAAGATGAATGTTGGATATTTAGCAGAAGAGAGAGGTTTGTATCTAAAATATTCATTGATAGACCAGATACTTTATTTTGCAAAATTAAAGAGGTTGCCAAAGGATAAAGCTATGGAAAAAATCAAATACTGGGCAGAAAGACTTGAATTGAATGAGTATATTTTTCCTGAAAAAATAAAAGGAAAAAGATCTAAAACTATAGTTGCAGATCAGCTTTCAAAAGGTAATCAGCAAAAAGTACAATTTTTAATTGCGCTTATTTCAGATCCTGAGTTTTTAGTGTTGGATGAACCATTTAGTGGATTAGACCCTGTGAATTCTGATTTGTTTAAATCTATTGTTAAAGATGAAATTGAAAAAGGAAAGTACCTTATAATGTCAAGCCATCAAATGCCTACAATAGAGGAGTTTTGTGCAGATATAACAATTTTAAATCGTGGTGAAACAGTACTTACAGGTAATTTAAATGAAATTAAAAAAGGATATGGTAGAGTTAATTTATTTGTAAAGTGTCAGGAAGATATAACAAAATATATAAAAGAATTTAATTTGAAAATTCTTAGCCAGACACCAGATGGATATCAATTTAAAATATCTGGAGATGAGGAAGCTAAGAAGTTCTTAAATAGAATTACTAATGAAAATATATTGATAATTAAATTTGAATTAAGGGAGCCTTCTTTACATGAAATTTTTGTTGAAAAGGTAGGTAGTGAAAATGGAAAAATCTAAAATTTTAGGATGGGACAGTGTTTATAAATTTACTTTTATACAAATGCTAAAAAGCAAATCTTTTAAAATTTCAACAATTATTTTGTGTTTATTATCATTAGTTGTGTTTCCTATTATTTCAATGGTTGATTCGGAAAATAAGGAGAATATTAAAAAAACATCAATAAAAAAGGTTTATGTATTTGATGAAACAACTCTTAATCAAATAGATTATAATGATATAACTAAGGATATGAAAAAGTATAAAAATACTGAATTTGTTAGAGAAGAACAAAGTTTTGATGATATGAAAAATGAATTAATAAAACAAAACAATGATGGTGCTATTGATTCTAACAACAGTATTTTGTTGAATATTAAATATAATGAAAATACTTTTGAATTTGATTATTCATACTCAGAAAATAGCAGTATAAAAAAATCAGATGTTGAAAGTATAAGTGAAGATATTGAACAATTTTTTCAGAATGAAAAAGTTAATAATGTTGGTTTAGAAAAAGAACAATCGGATATATTGAATGTAGAAATTACAACTGAAATTAAGTTTACTAATGATTCTGGAGATTTTAGTGAAAACTCTGGTAGTTTTATAACTGATTCAGAAAAAAGTGTTGTCTTTTATATAGTAACAATATTATTTATGTTTATTGCTTTTTTTGGAGGTTCAGTGGCAGGTTTAATAATAATAGAGAAGTCAAATAAAGTTATTGAATATTTGATGACTTCTATAAAACCACTGGCAATAATAGTTGGAAAAATATTGGCTGCTTTTACATCAATGATAGTACAGGTATTTTCAATAATTATATCTTTAATTATATCTATCATAATATCAGTAACTGTATTTGACTATGAGGCGGTAGATGAATTGAATAAATTTATTAAATCAAAATTTGGAGATGAAATTTTTTCTAATTTAAGTTTTGCAAACATAATAGTTTCTATAATAATATTTATACTAGGTTTCCTGATTTTTTCTTCAATTGCAGGTCTAGCAGGAGCTACTGTAAGTAGAATTGAGGATTCTGCTGAGGGAACAAAAATATTAACATTTTCTATGTTAATTGGTTTTTACATAGATTATGGATTAATAGTGGGGAATAAATTTGGTTCAGGTGGGATAGAATATATTGGTTATTTTTTACCTATTAGTTCACCTTTTGTTGTTCCTACATTTCTTTTGATGGGAAAAATTCCCTTGTGGATTGGGATAGTGGCTCTTATAATCCTTTTAATATCCTTGTATTTACTTTTTAAAATTATTGCAGATGTTTATGAAAGTATTATCTATTATAAAGGTACAATAAAGATAAAGGATATTATTAATTTATCTAAAGTTAAAAGGAAGGAGAGAAGAAATAGTATATGAAAAAGAAAATGTTTACAGGATGGAAATTTGTTTACGCTTTTACTATTAAACAGGAAATTAAGGGGAAATCTTTCAAATTTAGTTTAATACTTGGAATGTTATTGTTTTTTATAGTTCCATTTAGCATTAGTGTTATTACATCAATTAAAGAAAAAGATAATGAACTAGCATTAAAAAAAGTATATGTTATAAATGAATTAGATGATACTTTAGATTTGTCTAAAGATTTATTAATTACTGGAGATGATAAATACACAAATATAGAATTTGTAAATGATAATTCGAAAGTTAATGATAAGACTTTGGAAATTGCTAAAGCAAATGATTTAAGTAGTGGAGTTTTAAGTATTTCAAATGATGATAAAAAAATTAATATAAAATTGTATTTGAATGAAGCAATAGATTTAGATACTGAAGATGGAGAAGAATTTTTACAAAAAGTATCTATGGTTGTAAATCAAAAAAATATATTGAAATCTGGAATTTCACAGGAACAATTTTTACTATTAAATGGTCAGGTGGTAACAAATGTAAGAACAATTGAAGATACAACTCTTGAAAAAAAAGAATCAGAATATAAAGATAATTTGTTAATAATTCTTCCAATGGCAATAAGTTCTATTTTGTATATGTTGTTTCTAATGTATGGTATAAGTACAGCAAAATCAGTGGCTGTAGAGAAAACATCAAAAATAATTGAAACAATTTTAACTACTGTAAAACCATATGCTGTTGTTTTTGGGAAAATAATAGGTATGACCACACTTACCATTTTTCAATTACTTATGTCATTGGTCAGTCTGGTAATCGGAATTATTTTAGGCAATGAAATTGGAAAATATATTAATCCAGATTATAAGAGTGATATCATTGAAATAATTGGGGTTGTAAGAAATATTGATGGATTATCATTTTTAACACCTTGGTCAATCACGCTTGGCTTGATTTCAGCTTGTTTGGGATTATTATTTTACTGTGTAATTGGTGCAATGATAATTTCAGGTTTTAGTAAATCAGAAGACATAACAAGTGCACAAAGTATGTATACTTTTCCTACTTTAATTGGATTCTTTGCTTCATATATAATTCCAATTGTAAGTGAAAATAATATTTTGATTAAATCATTAGCATATATTCCTTTTATTTCTGCGTTTAGACTACCTGGAATAATAGTGTCAGGAGATTTATCGTTGTTCGAATCAATAATAGGTGTTGTTGTAATGGCAATTACAACAGTTGTTTTTATGATTATTACAGGAAGAATATATATGAATACTTTATTTAATAAAGGAAATTTTAGTTTTAAAGAAATAATAAAATATTTACGATATAATCATTAGAATCGGCCTCTTAGGAGAACCTAAAAAATAATACCAAATTTGAAATTGATTTCATATTAACCTCCCCCATTTTTATAAGGAAAACCTAAAGAATAATATAAAATTCTTTTTGCCTGAGTTTTCTTAAATTGTGTGAATTCATATTCAAGAATTAGAATTTATTTTTGATATCCCCAAGTAATTCTATAGTTATTTCAACATTTTCCAAGGAAAATCTACAATGATATTCATAAGTAACTAAAAAATGAGCAAGATATTTTCATAAAAAAATTGTCTTACGAAATTTTTGATTATGTATTATCAATAAATAGTAAAAAGAGTAGTTAATAATGTGTTAAAATAATATAGAAATCTTAAAATAAACTCTAATTCTCGAGTATGAATTCGATATTATTTTTTAGGTTCTTCTAAGATACATTAAAAAATGAATTTGTGTTTTTAAATAATAAAGGGAGGTTTTTGTATGAAATCAATTAAAAATTATTGTTTTTGGTTTGTAACAGGAAGTCAACATTTATATGGTGAAGAAACTTTAAAACAAGTTGAATTAAATTCAAAGATTATAAGTGAGGAATTGAATAAAAGTACAAAAGCAAATTATAAGATAATTTTTAAACCAATACTTATAACACCTGATTCAATAACAAAATTATGTGTTGAGGCAAATGGTGATGAAAATTGTGCAGGCATTATAACCTGGATGCATACATTTTCACCAGCTAAAATGTGGATTAATGGATTATCAATACTAAAAAAACCATTATTGCATCTTCATACACAATTTAACAGAGATATTCCATGGAATGATATAGATATGGATTTTATGAATCTAAATCAATCAGCACATGGTGACAGAGAATATGGTTTTATTGTTTCTAGGATGAAAATTAATAGAAAAGTTGTAGTAGGATATTGGAAAGATGAGAGTGTTATTAATAAGATTAGTCAATGGATGAGTGTTTCAGTCGCTTTCTGTGATTCTAAATATATGAAAATTGCAAGATTTGGAGATAATATGAGAGAGGTTGCTGTAACTGAAGGGGATAAAGTTGAAGCCCAAATAAAATTTGGCTGGTCAACAAATGGTTATGGTGTTGGTGAACTTGTTAGATATATAGATAATGTCTCTGATGATAAAGTTAATAATTTGCTCAATGATATCAAGGAAAAATATGAGTTTCCAAAAAACTCTAAAGATAAAGATGTATTAAATTCTATAAAGGACCAAGTTAAAATTGAAATTGCAATGAAAGAATTTTTTAAAGATAATAATATTTCAGCATTTACTACCACTTTTGAAGATTTACATGGTATGAAACAACTTCCAGGATTAGCTGCTCAAAGATTAATGGAAGCAGGTTATGGTTTTGGTGCTGAAGGTGATTGGAAAACAGCAGCTATGCTTAGAACTATGAAAATTATGGCTTTAGAAAACAATAAAGGAACTTCATTTATGGAAGATTATACATATCATTTTGAACCTGGTAATGAAACCGTTTTGGGAGCACATATGCTTGAAGTTTGTCCTTCAATTGCATCTAATAAACCTAAAATCGAAGTTCATCCTTTATCTATAGGCGGAAAACAAGACCCAGCAAGAATGGTTTTTGATGCAAAAACAGGACCTGCTTTAAATGCTTCATTAGTTGATCTTGGTAATAGATTTAGATTAATTATTAATGAAGTTGAGTCCGTTAAATTTGAAAATGATATGCCAAAACTACCCGTAGCAAGGGTATTATGGAAACCTAAACCAAGTTTAAGTGTAGCTGCACAAGCGTGGATTTTGTCAGGAGGAGCACATCATACTGTGTTTTCACTTGATGTAACTACTGAACAATTAGTAGATTGGGCTGATATGTCAAATATAGAATATGTAATAATAGATAAAGATACAAAGATTATGGATTTGAAAAAAGAATTAAGATGGAATGATTTAATTTGGAAATAATACTTTGAAAAAAATAAATAAAGACTCTTGTTATTTAAATATTAAGAGTTTTTTTACAGGAAACATTAAAAAATATTATCACATTTTTAAATCTGAGAATCACTAAAATCTAGTGATTTTCAGGGTTTAAAATGTAGATTTGTTTTTTAGATGTCCCTATACAAATACTTTATTAAAATTGTTTTAAGAAATTTAACCTTTTCGTAACTTTTTTTAATATTTATGAAACTAAATATGACTATTTTAATGATATAATGACAGTATAAATTGGTAGAAACATTAAAAATATATAGTTTATTTAAATATAGGAGGAAGAAAAATGGTGTTAATTTTAACAATAAGTATATTAATAGCAAGTTTAATATCGGTATATGTTGTTAAGTATATAAAAATAGACAAGGAATCACAAAAAATCATAAAAACATTTGAATTAGAAAAAATTGATATATTTCGAGATAATTATGTTCAGGTTAAAAATAATTTGCAATAAATAATTTGTTGGCAAAAGGAGTTTTAATCGATTTGAATAACCAAGTATCAATATTTAAGTAAGATTCATATATTATAACTAAGAAATTTATAATATATGAATTTTTTATTGTTCCTTAATAAAGAATTATTATAAGAATTCTATATATTGAATAATATAATTTTTATATTTATAATATTACTTGTACAGGATATTCTGTATTCGCAGTTTCCGGGACTGACTCTTTTTAATATGAAAGGAGTGATCGTTAAGTTGATTTATATAGAAGAGGTGGCCATACTTTAATGGCTAAGGCGATTAAACATTATGTTTAATCGCTAATTTTTGAATAAGGCAGAATCAAAAATTTCATAAGACAATTTTTTTCTGAAAATATCGATGGTTTAACGAATTTTCAAAAAAAGTTGATT
>JBDMZA010000448.1:0-4086 GCA_039770155.1 Clostridiales bacterium | reverse complement strand
GGATATCCAAAAAATAAACTCTAATTCTCGAGTATGAATTCGCACGATTTAAGCGAACTTCAGACGAAAAGAATTTGGTATTATTTTTTAGGTTCTTCTATAGTATCGGTTATTCATGCAGTTGGATTATCTCAAACTTTTAAATATTTTTTTATCATAATGTTTTATGAAAAGTTTTTACCAACTCCAGTAATTCTAAAACCATATTATGATTTTAAATTTGTTTTTTGTTTTTCCTTAAATAAATTATAAAAAGTGATTATAACTATTGAGAAGAAAATTATTAAATTAATAAAAGAAAATATTCGCATAGTTATATTTTCAGCAGGAATCCAGTAATTTTTTTCTAATGATCTGATATAAACCATCCATATATTTACAAAATTTACTGTGCTTATAATAGCATAAAATATAATATATTGAGTTTTTTTATAATATATAAATGCAATTAATAAAAATACTAAAACAGGGAATAAATATCTTTCATGCATCCTTGCAGAAAACATAAATGTTGCAAAATTTAATACTATTGTTGCAATTATAGGAAAATTCTTATCCTTTGCAATCCAAAACATAAGACCTACAATTAAACTATTTATAACTAGAAAAATCATTCCCCAAGTTAAATAATTAAATATAAAAAATATTTCAGTATCTGTAACCCAATTCTTACCGAGTAATGCATATAGATTGAAAGCATTTAAAGTTGCATATTGATATTGTTCAAACATTGTACTTTTAAATAATTCTATAATCCAGAGTGGATTTTCATATGTTTTTTTGAATGGAAGTATAATTATTACAGCAGCTATTAGTGAAAATAAACTAGCTAATAATAATTTTTTTAATACAACTGTTTTAAAAATTTTTATTGTTGCTTTTTTCCAATCACTATTTTCATTTCTTTTAATCTCAGATTTCACCATTTTAATAAAGTACATAATAAAGGCATAACCAATAATTGGTATGAAAATTATACCTTGAGGTTTAACAAAAAATGAAACTGTTAATGCAACTATTGCTTCTATATATTTGTCTTTTATTAAAAACATTATTGTCAAAATAATAAATAATGTAAAAAAAGAATCTACTTGTCCCCATAATGATGAAAATACAATAGGTAAGGGATTCAAAATAAATATCGCAGCAATTAGTATAGAAGCTCCTTTAGATAATTTTTTTAATGAAATAAAAAATAAAATTATTCCAATTCCTAAGTCTGCAAGTATTGATGGTAAATTGTTTATTAAACTAAAGGGAATTGTATCATTAATAGTATAATTAAAAAATGTTGCTATCTTTCCTGTTATAGCTAGAATTAGAATGTATCCAGGAGGATAATCAACAAAAACTCCATCTTTATAAGTTGTAAATAGATTGTTTGAAGCTCTTGCAGCCCAGGAGTTAAAATTGTTTATATCTATTGAATGTCCATAGTAATTTAATCTGTACCAAATTCGAAGTATAAGACCGATAGAAACCAAAAGTGTCATAATAATCCATAAATCTGATTTTTGATTTATTTTAAAATATGTTTTTTTATTTATTAAATATCTTATTCCAAATATTAAACAAACTACTATAAGTGCAATAATAAAGTATTTAGTAAAAAATACTAGCTTTTCATTACTTAATTTAACAAAATCGACAACTTTATCTTCTTTATTTTTATTGGCTACTTCCAAATTATTCATTTGTACATTACTTGGAGCATTATCTAATTCAATAATTTCTAAATCATCAAACCAGGCTTTTCCAGTATTTTCATTGCCATAATTTCCAATTCCTAAAGAAATAGATACATTATCAGAATCTTTACCTGATTTAAAATATAAATTCAATTGTTGCCAATTATTTGTACCTTTTATATCTGATGACCATATTGTTAAATTGTATATACTTATATTAGCACCGATTTTTTCAGTACCTATATTTTCTGTTTTAACCCAACAAGATACTTTATAATAAGTGTTTTTTTTGATTTCAATTTCTTGAATAAATCTTGAGTCGTTGGCACTTATATTTTCGATAAAAGTACTTTTATTTCCAGATTTAAAAATACTATTATCAATACCTGACTTAGTAACATTATTATCATTCTTCCAGGTTTTTAATTCCCAATTTTGAACTTTATCATTATTATTTTGTTCAAAACCAGGATTTTGTGCTAAATTATTACTTTCAGCATATATATTAATAGAAATACTAAAAAATAAAACAATAAAGAATAGAATAGTTTTTTTCACTTTTTTCTCCCCTTATAATAAATAAGTTGTTAGATATATTAATTTGAAATACACAAATAATATCGGATAAATATATAACTATTCAAACATAAGTAGATGATTTTATCAATAGATTATATTGATAATTTCAGTACGTTTAAACTATTTTCAGAAATTAATTATTCATTATTTTAAAATGTAGAGTTATTTTTTAGCTATCTCTAAGACATTATCAAACTTAATTCATTTTCATATTCAAACTCTGCTGCGGCTTGTATAAATGCACCTATACCTTTTCTATCATTTTCTCTTAATGGTTCACTTATATAATATTTATAAGATCCGTCTCTATATGGATTATTTCCTAAACCAGATACTTGACATGTGTTTATAAGATTATATAATCCATCATCACCTTTATATATGTGTTTGCTTACTAAGGATAAAAAAGCTTTTTCGCCTGTTTGCTTAATAGAAAAATCTAAATAACCTTTTCTACATCCTTTGAATATAGCATAACAAAACATACTTGAGGCAGATGTTTCCAAATAATTACCTTTTCTGTTTCCCTGATCTAATACCTGATACCATAATCCAGTCTTTGGCTCTTGTACTTTTACAAGGGCATCAATTGTATTATTTAATATGTCAACAAGTTCATTTCTTTTACTATGATTCTCTGGAAGAAAATCAAGGATATCAACAATAGCTGCAACATACCATCCCATTGCACGTCCCCAAAAGTGAGGTGAACATCCCGTTTTATCGTTAGCCCACTTCATACCTCTGCTTTCATCATAACCATGATATATAAGTCCTGTTTTCTTATCAACTGCATTTTTATACATTATAATTACCTGATGAGCAACATCATTAAAAAGTTCGGTTTCTCCAATAACCGAAGCATACTCTGCTAAAAAAGGACTTCCCATATATATCCCATCAAGCCACATTTGATAAGGGTAAATATTTTTATGCCAAAAACCTCCTTCTTTGGTTCTTGGATGACGAAGTAATTGTTGTCGTAGTTGATGAATAGCTTTTAAATATTTATCTTGTTTTGTTTCACTATATAAAATAAACAAAATCTTTCCATTGTTAATGTGGTCAATATTATACTCTTCAGGTTGATATTTGATGATATATCCTTTTGAATCTACAAACATATCCATGTTTATTTTTATAAAATCATAGTATCTATTATCTTTTGTAATTTTCCATACATATTCAAGACCTTTCATGATTACACCATAATCATATGACCAATTAAATTTAAGTATAGGTTTTCTTTTTATTAATGAATTGGACATTTTTATACACCATGAATCTTTATTTAACATAAATACTCCTTTCTATTGTCTAATAAAATATTTAAGAATAATCAAAATTTCATAAGATAACTTTTTTGATTATTCTATATTATCACAAAAAAGAGTACACTTATATAATTGAAAACACTAAAAAGATATTTAGAAAAAGCTAAGGAGAACCTAAAAAATAATACCAAATTCTTTTCGTCTGAAGCGAGAATTAGAGTTTATTTTTTGATATCCCTAAGAAGTGATTTCAAATTTTAAAAGTTTGAGAGTTACTAAAATCATGTGATTCATTATTAGTGTCGTAATTTTTGTATAAAAATATATAAATATTTTATTATAAAAGCCGATATTTTAAATGCAGTAATAAAATTAATGGGTAATAAATCTAATTCTTTTCCTTTGAAATTCGATTAAATTTTATGAATTTATACTCTAGAATTAGACATAATCAAAAATTTTATAAGACAATTTTTTTTTGAAAATATCGATGGTTTAACGAATTTTCAAAAAAAGTTGACTAGTTTATTTTTTGATTATGCCTT
>JBDMZA010000447.1:0-9683 GCA_039770155.1 Clostridiales bacterium | reverse complement strand
TTTACTATCCAAATCTCCAATATCTTTGTAAATTCTTGTTTTATCAACCGTTCTTATTTGATCTAATACAAGATAACCTTTATAATTACCTTTTTTTGAACTTTCATCAACAAAGATACGTGTCGGATAATTATCTCTCTGACTTGAGGTAATAGGTACTATCATAATTGTACTCAAATTTCTATTCATTTCATTTGGACTTATTATCAATCCTGGTCTTGTTTTATTTATTACTGCTCCAATAGTTGGATCACAATTAATTGTATACACTCCGAATCTTCTATATTCCATTTAATTCCTCCTAAAGTTTACCATTGATCTTCTTCAAGTGCTGGAATATCTATTAATTTATCATCACCATTAATATGCATATTTTTAAAAGCTTTATCCCAACCAGATCTGGCTTTTGATGGACTTATTATAATATTTCCATTTGAAATTTCTATATTTATGTTGTCATTTAAATCTAATGATAATTTTTCAAGAAAATTTGATGGTATTCTTACTCCTTTAGAATTACCAATTTTTATTATATTTGAATTCATTGTAAAACCTCCAACGTAATTACTTTGTAATTACATTATATCAAAAAACATTAATTCTGTAAATAAATAAGATTCAGCCTACGCAACCTAATAAAGGGTAAAACAGCTTATTTATTGTATGAAAATAAATTCTCTAAAGATGACAAATAATCATATGTAGCGAAAACAAAATGAGGTAATTAATATTGATAGCAATAGTAATAGATTTATTTTAGATGTAAATTATTTTTGTAGAATAGCAGATGTAATTTACAAATATAGCAAACTATTTTCTGACTAAATTTGACTTAATATAATGTAATGTGTTATAATACTATATACAAATACAATTTCTTACAAAAACCACTATTAATAATTTAATAGAATTGCTGCTATGATATATAGTTTGTATATGGGTACTTAAACTATATTGAGCTATTAGTACAACCGGCAAATTTTTATGTTTTGTCAACATAGAATTTATGACGGTTTTTTAATTTGTATTTTTAGAGTCAATATGGGAGGCTTATTTTTATGAGAAAAAAAATGTCTGCATTCACATCTATATTGTTGTCTTTAATCTTAATCTTAAATAATACTTTAATAGTATTTGCAGAAGATTCTTTAGAAATTAACTATTTATCTGCTGAAGGATATGTAAATAATGTAGCTATATCATGGATTACTAATCTACCTGCAAATAGTATAGTTGAATATGGTACTACTGAAAACTTTGGTTCTACATATAATACCCCTAATTATACAAATGAACATTTAATTATTATTGATAATTTATTACCTGAAACATTGTATTATTATAAAGTTAAAAGTGAGTGTAATGGAGAAATAATTGAATCTGAAATATATACATTTTCTACACAACCAAATTTTTATGATGATTTTATAGGTTTCCCTTTAATAAATAATATTAATCCATATGTTACAGAAATTTCTTGGGATACTACTGAAAAATCATATGGCTATGAAATTATCTATGGAACAGATGAAAATTCTTTAAATAGTTCAGTGAATAGTGATTATTGGGATTTAGATGAATATCCAAGTAATCATAAAAATAAATTATCCTATTTAGAACCAAATACAAAATATTTTTTTAGAATAAAACAATATACACAAAGTGAAACTAATATATTATCTAAGTTGTATACATTTACTACTTTGCCTCATAATGATGAATTTAACTTTATGAGAGTTCCAGAAGTATTGGAATATACTTTTAATAGTGCTGATATAGAATGGGGACTAAATAAAGAATCAGTATATAATAAGATATTATATGGTGAAACACCAGATAATTTAGTTAATGTTATTGAAAACACAAATATAGGTTTTGAACAATTTATAAATCTTAGTAACTTAAATGATGGAACAAAATATTATTATAAAGTTATATGTGAAACTTCAAGTGGAGAAGTTTTAACATCAGATATATACAGTTTTAAAACAGAAACTAAAGCAAAAATATTAATTGGACCTGAAATTATTGAATTAACAAAAAACTCAGTAAAAATTAAATGGACAACCAATATTTCAACCTATGATAACGAAATAGTTTATGGAACTTCAGAAGATCAATTAGAAAATTATGAATATGCTTTTAGTGAAACAGAACATATGATTGAGTTAACAGGTCTTGAATTAAATACAACATATTTTTATAGAATAAATGGAAGTAGTGGATATAGTGATAGTTTCGAATCAGATATTTTTTCTTTTACAACATTAAAAGATGATACAGAAATTAATTTTGTTTACGAACCTTATTTAGAAAATATAACTAATAATTCTGTTGAAATATTGTGGGAGACTAATTTAAAAACTGACAAAAATTATATTAATTATGGAACAGCCTCGGACTTACTTACTGAAACCATTGTAAATAATGATACTGATTTTAATCATTTAATTGAATTGAAAGATTTAGAAGAAGGCACAACTTATTATTATGAAGTTGTAAGTGAAACTTCAGGTGGATCAAAAATAGTTTCCAGTATTAATAGTTTTAAAACAAAGATACAACCTAAAATAGTTTCTGAGCCAACTGTAACAGCAATTAAAAGTCATTCGGTAGATATTTCATGGCTCACAAATATTGAAACTAATAATAATTTAGTGAAATATGGCAAATCGCCAGATTCACTGATTTTTGAAGAGACAAATATTTTTTCAAATACTAATCATACAATAAGTCTATCTAATTTAGATTCAAATACAACATATTATTTTGAAGTAAGAAGTGAAAATGAAGATGGCTTGTTTACAAAATCAGAAATTGGAAGTTTTATTACAAAAGATATATTACAAATCATACAAGAGCCAAATTCAGTTGATATTACTGATACTTATGCTTATATAATATGGAGTACAAATATTTTAACTAACAATAATTATGTAAAGTATGGTACATCATCTGATTCACTAAATACTATAAAATCAAATTACAAAACAGATGATGATCATAAGATAATGCTAGATAACTTAAAAGAAAACACAACATATTATTTTGAAGTAGGAAATGAAACCGAAGATGGATTGCAAGTTATTTCTGGTATAAGTAACTTTAAAACTAAAAAACTTCCTCGTATTGTTTCGAGTCCTAAATGCGTAAATTTATCAACTAGTTTTGCAGAAATTTCTTGGGAAACTAATGTGGAAACAGTAGATAATTATATTAATTATGGTAAAAATCCTGATAAATTAGATAAAAGTGAACATAATGAGATTTTATCTACTAGTCATTTAATTGATTTAAATGATTTAGAAGATGGAACAAAATATTATTATGAAGTAGTTAGTAGAACTGAATATGGCTCATATACAAAATCTGATATTGTTAGTTTTACAACAAAACAACAACCGGAATTTATAAATGTGCCAACAACGGAGAATTTTTCTAATTCGGTAGAAATATCGTGGAGTAATAATGTTGAATTATCCAGTTATTATATAAAATATGGAAAAAACGAAGATTCATTACTAACAATAAAAACTGGTTCAGGTATTGGCACCAATCATTCAATGTATTTAGATTCTTTAGAGATAGATACAAATTACTATTTTAAAGTAGGTGGCACTTCTATTGAAGGTATTTCCTTTGAATCACTTGTATATACATTTAAAACAGAAGATTTAAAAATAATTAATGGAAGT
This sequence comes from Clostridiales bacterium, assembly GCA_039770155.1. Lineage (GTDB taxonomy): Bacteria > Bacillota > Clostridia > Acetivibrionales > JBDMZA01 > JBDMZA01. Next base: position 5,988 of record JBDMZA010000447.1, on the reverse strand, counting down.
ATAAAAAGTACTATTTCATATGAGTCAGTAATAATTTCATGGGAAACGAATTATGAAACAAGCATTAATTATATAAATTATTCTGAAAAGGATTCTATCTTTAGTAATATGGAATCTGATAATGAATTAGGTAAATTTCATTCAATTAAATTAGATAATTTATATATAAATAATGAATATTATTTTAGTGTAACAAGTGAAACAAATGATGGAGATAAAGTATGGGAATCAAATCAAAGTTTTATAGCAAAACCTTACATGAATTCATCTAATACGTACAAAATTAGTAATGAAAATTTAATTGATATAGTTACTGGTTCGAATTTTACTGTTGCATTAAAAAAAGATAAAACAGTAATCGCTTGGGGCGATAACGAATTTGGACAATGTAATGTACCAGATAATTTAACAAATGTTAAACAAATTTCTGCTGGTTATAATCATGTTTTAGCCTTAAAAGAAGATGGAACTGTTGTTGCTTGGGGAATTAATAGGGAAGAAATTAATGTACCATATGGACTTTCAAATGTAAAAGAAGTTGCTGTTGGAAGTTCATATTCAGCAGCACTAAAAGAAGATGGGTCTATTGTTGTTTGGGGAAGTTTAGATAGTATAAATAATGTTCCTGAAGAAGCTTTTGATATTAAAACAATTTCAGCAGGAGGATCACATATTTTAGCACTAAAAGAAGATGGAACTGTTATTGCTTGGGGAAAAAGTTATTTTGGAGAAACTAAAGTTCCTGATGATTTGACAAATGTAGATTCTATAGCTGCTGGAACTATGTTTTCATTAGCACTAAAAAAGGATGGCTCCATAGTGACATGGGGAAGAGATAATGGGTTATATGGTCTTGATTTAACAGATGTAAAAGATATTTATGCTGGTGGCGATTTAATCTTAACAATAGAAGAAGATGGAACTATTACTGCGTATGGATATAACCATTTTGGAGAATGTGATATTCCAAGTGGATTAGAAAATGTAAAAAAACTTTCAACTGCTGGATCCCATGTAGTTGCATTAACAGAAACTGAAGAATTTATAAGTTGGGGACGTAATAATTATTCTCAATGTAATTTAGTAAGTAATTTGGAAAAAGCAAAATCTGTTACAACAGGACAAGGACATACTGTTGTATTGGATAAAGGTGGAGAGATTAAAGCTTGGGGCTATAATGAAGATGAACAATGTAATGTACCAAATGGATTAAAAAATGTAAAATCAATTTCTGCAAGTTATAGTAATACAGTAGCTTTAAAAGAAGATGGATCTATTATTGCTTGGGGAGACAATAGTTTTGGACAATGTGATATTCCCGAAAATATAACAGGAATTAAGTCAATAGCCTCAAGTAAATACAATACAGTAGCTTTAAAAGAAGATGGAACTGTTGTTATTTGGGGAAGTAATATTAATGGATTATCTGACAAAACAAATGTCAAAGCGATTGCTGCTGGGGGAGAGTATATATTAGCACTAAAAGAAGATGGAACACTTATTGAAGGTGGAAGAAATTTTAATAAGTCTAAAATGCCAGAAGGATTAAAAAATGTAAAATCAATTTCAGTTGGTCTAAATCATGCTGTAGCACTAAAAGAAGATGGAACTGTTATTGCATGGGGGAGTAATTGGCATGGACAATGTGATGTTCCAGAAGGATTAAATGATGTAAAATCAATTTCAGCTGGAAGTTATCATACAGTAGCACTAAAAGAAGATGGTACAATTGTAGCATGGGGGAATAATTGGCATGGACAATGTGATATTCCTATGGGGTTAAATGATGTAAAAGAAATATCAGCTGGTGGTTGTCACACAGTAGCATTAGAAGAAGATGGAAATGTTATTGCATGGGGTGATAATTCTAATAATCAATCTAATGTTAATATTCATGATCCAGATAAAGACATTATTAATAGATTGGTATTAAATATTGAGGCACCTGAGAGTTATGATATTTATAATTATATGAATCCTGTATTTGAAGTTAAAATTTCAATTACGAATAATTCTGATAAGGTTGCAAAAAATGTTGTGTTAAATTTTGATATGACAGATGGATTAAGTTTTCCAGATTGGGCAACACAAGATAAAGAAGTAAATATTGGTGATGTTTTACCAAATGAGACTAAAGAACATATTTGGACTGTTAAAATCTATATGTTTGATTCTGGAAGCTATGTTGCAGTTAAAGTTGATTCTATATGCGATAATTTTCCAAATGAAGTAGCTGCAAAGTATATACCCGTTTATATAGACGAAATAGAAAAACAACTTGAGGAAAACGGTGTTTCAGATGTATCTGAAGGGACCTCAAAACTAAGTGATGATCCTGTAAATTTGGCAAATGGGAATTTTATATCAAGAAAAGAAGATATAACAATAAATGGATTTTCACCTATAAGTTTTGTTAGATTCTATAATTCAAAAGATAATTGGAATGGAGTATTAGGTTCTAGATGGCAAAATAATTATGAAATAAAACTTGATAGTTATGATAATGGTAGAATTGGAATTCGATTTGATGATGGACATTTAGAAACATTTACAAAGGATGATAATGGACAATATATTTCTAAATCTGGTAATTACAATAAACTTGATTTAGATGATGATCAATATATACTTACTCTTGAAAGTAAGACTAAATATTATTTTAATTCTAATGGCTATTTGGAATTAATTAAAGATATAAACGGTAATGAAACAAATATAATATTTGAAGATGATAGAATATCAAAAATTCAAAACGAGTGTGGTTATTTATCTTTTGAATACAATGATAGTAATTTAATTAGTAAAATTACGGATAATGCTGGTAGAGCTGTAGAATATTGTTATGCAGATAACAAACTAATTAATGTAAAAGATGTTGATGGTAATATTTCAGAATATACATATGATGAAAAAGGTAGACTTTATAAGGCTATAGATCCTTTGAATAATGTAAAAGTAGTTAATATTTATGATGATCAAAATAGAACAATAGATCAAACTATGGGAGATGGAACTAAGAATTTATTTAATTACGATGACGAGAATAAAATAACTACTTTAACCGAAAGAAATGGAGCTGAAATTGTATACAAAAGAGATAGTGAAAATAGAATATATGAAACTGTATATATAAACGGCTCGGAAAAATCTGTTTTCAATGAAAAAAATCAAACTACATCATTTACTGATAAAAATGGAAATACATATTTTTATGAGTATGATGAAAAAGGTAATATATCTAAAGAAACTGACCCCTTAGGCAATGTTAGTACATATGTATATGATAAAAATAATAGAATTACATCTATTACTAATCCAAATGGCTCTATTTATAATTACACATATGATAGTAAAGGTAATATGATTAAAGCAATAGATCCATTAAACAGGGAAATAGATATGGAATATAATACAAAAGGTCTACCCGAAAAAGTTACTCTTGCAAATGGAAGTTTTTCGAAAATTGTTTACGATGATAGAGGAAATCCAATTAAAACTATTGATACAGAAGGTAATGTAACACTATATACTTATGATAAATTAAATAGAATTACATCGATTACAAAACCAGAAGGAAATAAAACAGAATTAAAGTATACTGCAAAAGGTAAAATTTCTAAAGTTACAAATCCGGATGGATCAAATAACACTGCAACTTATGATAAAAGAGGTTATTTGACTAAGTTTGTTGATGAAAATGGTAATGAAACCAATTATAAGTATGATACTTTAGGAAGATTATTAGAAGAAAAAGATTCTCTTGGTAATATCACTAAATATGAAATTGATAGTATGGGGAATGTAAGTGAAATAGTATTACCAAATGGTGGAATTGAAAAATATAACTATAATAATGTAAATCAACTTGAATCATACATAGATGCAGAATCAAACATTACTAAGTTTGAATATGATTTAAATGACAACATTACAAAAGTTATTGATCCAAATGGAAATGTTGAATCTTATAATTATGATGGCTTAAACAGACTAACAAAAGTTAACAACGCTAATAATGCAGTTACACAACTTGAGTATACTTATGATGGTAAAATAAAAAAATCAATTGATGCTTTAAATAATGTTACTGAATATGAATATGATTTAGTTGGTCAATTGATAAGTGTAAAGAATGCTCTTGGTGGAGTTCAGAAATATAGTTATAATTCACTTGGATTAGTCGATACATATACTGATGAAAAAGGTAAGAAAACGAAATATAAGTATAATTCAAATGGAAATGTTATTAAAACAACATATCCAGATGGAAGTATAGAGAAATTTAAATATGACAAGAATGGTAATTTAACTAAAGTAATTGATCCAAAAGGAATCACAACAAAATATTTTTATGACAATAGGGATAGGTTGGTAAAAATTATCAATCCAGATAGTGGATCTAAAATTATAACATATTCTGAAACAGGTAAAGTAACTTCATTAAAAGATGAAAACGGAAAAGTAACCTCATACAAGTATAATGCTCGTGATGAATTAGTAGAAACGATCAATCCAGATGGAAACAGTACAAAATATAAATATGATAGCTTAGGGAATTTAACAGAAGTTTATCAGTACAGAAATCTTACCCAAGATAATATTGATAATATGCATTTAAATAAAAAAAATAATAGTTACTCTACATATGAAAATGAACTTATAACAAAGTATGAGTATGATAAGAGAGGTTTATTAATAAAAGAAGTAAATCCAGCAAATAAGATTAAACTATATGAATATGATTCAAATGGAAACCTTATTTCTAAAACTGATGAAGATAGTTACATAACTAAATTTGAGTATGATGCAGTAAATAACTTAAATAAAATAAACTACAATAATGAAAAAACAGTTGATTTTAATCATGACTTGAATAATCAAGTTACAAAAATAGATGATTGGTTAGGTACAACAAACTATGAATTAGATGCTTTAGGAAGAGTATTAAAAGTAAAAGACTATGAAGATAAAGTTGTTGAATATTCTTGGAGTTCAACAGGCGAAAGAGAATCAATCAAATATCCTGATAATAGTTTGGTTAATTACGAATATGACAGTATGGGAAGATTGATTAAGGTTAAGGATTCAAATAATGGCATTACTTCGTATAAATATGATATTGCAGGTAACTTAATAAAGAAGATTTTACCCAACAAAGTTAAAACAACATATGACTATAATGATAACTCTTTATTAGCCTCAATGAAAAATTATAATACTAAAGGTAAGATCCTAGATAATTTTAATTACGAATATGATAGTGTTGGTAATAGAATCAAAATTGTAAGAAATAAAAAAATAACAGAATATGATTATGACAACTTGAATCAACTAGTCGAAGTTCATAATCCAAACAAAACCACTAATAAGTATTTTTATGATTCATTAGGTAATAGATTAAGATTGGAATCATGGAAAAAAGATAAATTTAAAATAGCAACTGATTATATATATGATGAGCAAGGAAAATTAACTAAGGTTGTGGAAAACTCATTTAATGAAAATCATAATAATTGGTATGAAAAAACAAAAGATATACATAACAATCATAAAGATTTATATGAATTTGATAAAAAAGATAAGTTGAAGAAAAATGGCAAATTTAATTTACAAGAAATAATTAAATTACCAGAAGTTAATTCTAAATGTAGTAGTAATGAAGATTTAATCAATAACCACTTAAAAAATAGTAAAGATTTAAACTTTGAATATGACAATAGAGGAAACTTAATTAAAACAACACAAAATAATAAAACTGTAAATGAATATGCATTTGATGCTACAAATATGTTAGTAAATGTTAAAGATACAAAAGGTAATGAAACAATTTTCTCATATAATGGATTAGGGAAAAGAGTTGGAGTTAAATATGATCCAAATAAAGGTAAAAAGCAAACTGAAAAAAACTATGTATTAGATTTAACAAAACAATACGATAATATATTAATGGTATACAATAATAATGGAGTTGTTGAAAAATATACCTAT
>JBDMZA010000446.1:0-5068 GCA_039770155.1 Clostridiales bacterium | reverse complement strand
GTATAAATTTATTAAATGTACTGATAGAGGAATATATATTGTTAAAAAAGTTATATTACTATATAATATGAATTGATTGGACTTGTACATAATTTTAATCAAGTAGATAGTTGTGTTTTTTTTGAATCTATTTGCTTCAATATGTAAAACTTTATAATATCAAATAATTATAAATAGGAGAGTTTATTGATGATTGAATTTGGCAGCAAGGATATAGCTAAAATAGCTATAAAAGTTGCAATATCTGAGAATAGAAGTGACGAAAAAATTTTACAATCTAAATATCTTGATTTGGGAATAAAAACAGCAGCAGTTGATTATGGTGGGGAATTTATAAGTTCAGTTATGAAAATAGTTGAAAGAGCAGTTGTTTCTTCAAAAAGAGAAGGAGTAATTTCTGATTGTCATGTAGAGGAAGGTGCTGTAGCTGGTGCTACTAGAGAAGCTATATCTCAAATCATGCAAAAAGCTGTCGGATTAAATGTTGGTGGAAAAATTGGTATAGCAAGACATAAAAATCACATAAGTGTAGCAATATTTTTTGGAATTGGATTATTACATTTAAATGAGATATCTATAGGTCTGGGACATAGAGTTGTTTAATTAGTTCATATGTTAGTAAATAAACTATTTATATTATTAATTTTAATTAATTATTTATATATGAAATGTTATATTTAAGGCAGAATCAAAAAATAAACTAGTCAACTTTTTTAAAAAATCCGTTAAAGCATTGGCATTTTCAGAAAAAGTTTGTCTTATGAAATTTTTGATTATGTCTAATTAAAAGAGAGGATGTAGTATTTATGAAAGTATTAGCTGTTAGAGGAGCAACAACTGTAAATAATAATGATTCAGTTGAAATTATTGATGAAACAAAAAAATTATTAAGTGATATAATTGAAAAAAATTCTATAGATTTAGAAGATATTATAAGTGTTATATTTACTATGACAGATGATTTAAATGATTCTTTTCCTGCTATTGCAGCAAGGCAGATTGGTTGGAAAGATATACCTTTGATGTGCATGAAGGAATTAAACGTTAAAGACAGTTTGGAAAAGTGTATAAGAGTAATGTTTTATATAAATTCAGAAAAAGAAAGAAAAGATGTAAAACATATTTATTTAAATAAATCAAAAATTTTGAGACCAGATTTAGAAGAAACTAAAAAATAAAAATACATTTTAAAATATGAAAGTACAAGAAATAGTCATTATTATATAATTTTAAATTATTTAATGGAGGTATTAATTTGAAAAAAATTAGTATTGCTATAGATGGACCTGCAGGTTCTGGTAAGAGTACAATTGCAAAAATGATTTCTAAAGAACTTAATATATTGTATATTGATACAGGAGCTATGTATAGAGGATTTGCTTATTATTTGTTAAAAAAAGGTATTGATACAAAAGGTGAAAAGGAAATTTTAAGTCAATTAGATAGTTTAGAAATGGAAGTTGTTTTTGAGGATGGTCATCAAAATATATTTATTAATGATAAAAACATAACATCAAAATTAAGAACACCAGAAGTTTCTATTGGAGCATCAAATGTAGCTATGCATTTATGTGTTAGAGAAAAATTGGTTAAACTTCAAAGAAAAATTGCAGGTGAAAATGGTGTTATTATGGATGGAAGGGATATTGGCTCACATGTGCTACCTAATGCACAGTTAAAAATATATTTAAATGCTTCCATTGAAGAACGAGCTAAAAGAAGATTTAATGAATCTTATTCAAAAGAGTCTGTAAATTTAGATGAAATTAAAAAATCAATACAAGTAAGAGATGAAAATGACAGAAATAGAGAAAATTCACCATTAAAAAAAGTTGCTGATGCGGTTGAAATAGATACATCAAATTTAAGCATAGGTGAAGTAGCTGATAAAATAATTAATTTATATAAAACTATTGAAATAGGGAATGAATAATAGTTTATGATTAAAGTTATAAAATTTATTTCTGGTATTATAGTAAATATTATTTTTAAAGTAAGACATATAAATATTGAAAATATTCCTAAAGATGGACCTGGAATATTATGTTCAAATCATGTTAGTGAGATGGATATGTTATTAATTAGTTATAAACTGGATAGATTAATAAGATATATGGCAAAAGAAGAGTTGTTTAAAATACCTATTATAAGTAGTTTTATTAGGTATTGTGGAGCTTTTCCTGTTAGAAGAGGAGCAGGAGATATTAGTGCGATAAAAAATGCGATTGAACTAATAAAAACTAATCATATTGTAGGAGTTTTTCCTGAAGGAACATTTGCAAATAATAAAACTAAAATTAGAGCAAAACCTGGTGCGGCATTGCTTGCTATGAAAACGAATGCAAGTATTATACCCGTTAAAATAGAAGGTGAAATAAAAATATTTAGTAAAATTAAAATAATATATGGAAAACCATATAAATTGGAATTTAAAAAAGATAAAAAATATAAAAGTAAAGAATTGGTAATGATTAGTCAAGAAATATTAGATACCATATATACAATGTCAGAGGAGGATGATTTTGGAAATCATAAAGGCTAATACTGCAGGTTTTTGTTTTGGTGTAAACAATGCAGTTAATGTGACATATAAACTTGCGAGAGAGGGTAAAAAAAAGATATATACTTTAGGACCAATAATTCACAACAATCAAGTCGTGGAAGAATTAAACAATATGGGTGTTGAAACTATAGATGATATAAAAAATATAGATATAATTAAAGATGATTCAATTATTGTAATTAGAGCTCATGGAGTTACACCTGAAGTTTATGAGGAACTTAAAAAGAAAAATATAGAAATTGTTGATGCAACTTGTCCTTATGTAAAAAAAATACATGTTTTAGTAAAAGAAGAGTATGATAAAGGAAACCAAATAATTATTATTGGTGATAAAAATCATCCTGAAGTTATTGGTATAGATGGTTGGGCTAATAATCTTGCCTTTATTGTAAATTCAATGGAGGATATTGAGCGTATTTCAGAAATAAATAAATCATTAGCAGTTTTTGCCCAAACAACAATCACTTTTAAAAAATGGAATGATTTAAATAAATATTTAAAAGAAAAGTTTAAATATATTGAAAAATTTGATACAATATGTAGTGCTACAACTCATAGACAAAAAGAAGCAGAAGAAATATCAAAACAAGTTGATTTTATGTTGGTTATTGGAAGCAAAAATAGTTCAAATACCCATAAATTGTTTGAAGTTTGTAAAGAGAATTGTAGCAATACTTTTAAAATAGAGACAGTTAATGAAATACCAAATTTAAATAATTATAATATAAATAAGGTAGGTATAACTGCAGGTGCTTCAACACCTTACAGAATTATCAAGGAGGTCATTGATAAAATGAGTGAAAACATTAAACCCGAAGGTGAAAAAGATTTTTCTGAAATGATAGAAGAATCACTAAAAAAAATTAGATCGGGTGAAATTGTAAAAGGAAGAATTATTAAATATAACGAATCTGAAGTTTTTGTAGATTTAGGTTTCAAGTCAGATGGCATTATCCCTATGGAGGAGTTTACTGAAGACCCTGAATTTGACAAGAGTCAATTAGATATTGGTTCTGAAATTGAAGTTTATGTTATAAATGTCAATGATGGAGAAGGAAATGTAAAATTATCTAAAAAAAGAGTTGATGCTAAAAAAATGTGGGAAGAAATTTACAATATATACAAAGAGAAAAAAGATATTGAAGTAAAAATAGCAAATACAGTAAACAAAGGAGTAATAGCTATAAAAAAAGGAGTAAAAATATTTATTCCTGCTTCACATCTAGGAAATAAAAGAATAAATGATCTAAATGAGTTTTTAAATAAAGTTGTAAAAATTAGAATAATAGAATTTGATGAAAGTAAGAAAAAAGTAATAGGGTCACAGAAGATTGTTTTGGAAGAAGAAAGAAAAGAGAATGAAAAAGTTTTTTGGGATGAAATAGAAAAAGGAAAAATCTATAGTGGTAAAGTAAAGAGCTTAACTAAATTTGGAGCATTTGTAGATATTGGAGGAGTTGATGGACTTGTTCATATAAGTGAGCTTTCCTGGTCGAGAATTAAGCATCCTTCAGAAGTAATTAATGTAGATGATTCAGTAGAAGTGACAATTTTAGAGTTTAATAAGGAATCTAAAAAAGTATCATTAGGATATAGAAAAAGTAAAGATAATCCATGGGCAAATATAGAAGAGAAATATCCAATTGGAAAAATTATAGAAGGTAAAGTTGTAAGAATGGTTCCATTTGGAGTATTTATAGATTTGGAAAAGGGTGTTGACGGATTAGTACATATATCACAAATTTCAACAAAAAGACTTGCTAAACCTGATGATGTTTTGGAAATTGGACAAATAGTTGAAGTTAAAGTATTGGATGTAAATTCTGAAAAACAAAAGATTTCTTTGAGTATAAAAGAAGTAAATCCAATTGATATAGAAGAAAAAGAAGAAGTTCAAAGGGAAAGAAATAATAAAAAGTCAGAGATAAAAAAGAAAAAAGAAGAGGCACCAAAAGAACATATAGAGGAAGCTACAAATACTATTGGAGAGATATTTAGAGATAAACTAAAAGATATGAAAAAGGAATGATTTTAATATTAATGACTTAAAATAAAGCATCTATAATATTTTGTAGATGTTTTATTTTTTTATTACTCATAAAATTTCTTATTATAGGGATAAGGCACAATCAAAAATTTCATAAGACAACTTTTTACTGAAAATGCCGATGTTTTAACGGATTTTTAAAAAAAGTTGACTAGTTTATTTTTTGATTATGTCTAATTACTTTAATTATTTTTAAGTTTATGATAAAATAAAAACATGGGTAAATCTGTCGAAAAATATCGAGGCATAAAATGGAAAGGACATTAATTTTTTTGAAGCCAGATGCTATTGAGAGAAAATTAATTGCTAAGATTTGAAGAGAAGGGATATAGTAAAATATATTATTTCAGGTAAAGTTATTAGGCATAATCAAAAATTTCATAAGACAATTTTTTTCTGAAAATATCGATGGTTTAACAAATTTTCAAAAAAAGTTGACTAGTTTATTTTTTGATTCT
>JBDMZA010000445.1:0-11060 GCA_039770155.1 Clostridiales bacterium | reverse complement strand
ATCCAAAAAATAAACTCTAATTCTCGAGTATGAATTCGCATGATTTAAGTGAACTTCAGACGAAAAGAATTTGGTATTATTTTTTAGGTTCTCCTTATTCAAAATAAGTTTTGAATCCCATTATAGATGTAAATGAAAAATCTTTTCCGTCAACTGTTACAGGTATTCCAATTATCCTAATACCATCACCCCAGGTATCATCAAAAGTAAAAGTATACTGATTAAACTGTGCTGATATTCCATATGGGTAATAGGGATCAATTACTACATTTCTTGCGTCTTTCCACACACCATTTTGTCTTACTTGCACTCTAAGGTCTGATGTGAACCAACCACCGCTGTCACCAGTATGACCTGCAATGTATACGACTTTGTTATATCCATAATTCTTGTCAAATATAAGTCCCCAGTAATCTTCAGTTTTAATTTGACCGTTCCAACTGTCTGCACTGTGGTGAAAACCAAATTTTTGAGTAAGAACACTCATAGCATTTTTAAACTGATCATATACATAAACTGCCTGAGAAACAGGATAAGTAATAGAAATATTATCACCATTTTTCTGATTTCCTACTGTAGTAGAATCATTTATTCCTTCAGCATAACTAAGGTGGAGCTCTTCACCTTCATAATATGCTTCAAATTCTTGAATTGATGTATAGGTGTAGCTATAATCTTTTATTTTAGCAGGATTACCAATGATTCTAATTGAATCACCCCAAGTATCATCAAAAGTGAAGGTGTAACTTAAATCTGGTCCAGATGCTTTACTGTAAGGATAGTCAGGAGTTGTACTAAGATTAGTTACATTTTTCCATTCTCCATTTTGTTTTACTTGAACCATTAGTGATTTTTCAAAATAACCTCCATTATCACCATTGTGGCCAGTAGTGAATACTACTTTATTAAATCCATATATATTGTTAAAAGAAATTCCCCAGAAGTCGTCCTTCTTTATAGAGCCATTCCAACTATCTGCACTGGAACTTGCAACTTTAGCTCCATTTGTCATAACAGAAAGTGCATTATTAAATTGATCAGTTACATATACAGCGTTTGTAACTGCACTTAATCTTGCTAAATTAATATAATTTGACTTTCTGTTTGATAAAATTATATTTGAATCAATAGCTTCAGCGTCATTATATAATGATTCGTCTGTAGATACTCCATCATAATATACTTCAAATTCTTGAATTGATGTATATGTATAATCATATCCTTCTACTTTAACAGGTTTACCGATAATTCTAATAGCATCACCCCAGGTATCATCAAAAGCAATTGTATAATTTTTATCAGGACCAGCTTCCCTAGTATAAGGATATTGGGGAGATGTATTTTGTGTTGTTGCATTTTTCCACACGCCATTTTGTCGTACCTGAACTTTTAAATTACTCTCAAACCATCCACCACTTAAGCCATTATGCCCTGATGTAAAAACAATTTTGTTAAAACCGTAATTTCCATTGAAAACAAGTCCCCAATAATCTTCATCTCTTATTTCACCATTCCAACTGTCACTACTTGCACTGGAGACTTTAGCACCATTTGTCATGACATTGATGGAATTATTAAATTGGTCTTCTGCATAGATTGAATTTAATACATTTCCTGTTCTTGCTATATTATCAGTATAACTTTTTGAATTTTCTAAATCAGATGGAATTGTATTGTCTGCATTTTTATAATCATTAGTTGTTTGATCAGAGTTTGTATCTTCACTGGAATTACCAGAGTAATAAACTTCAAATTCTTTTATAGATGTAAAGCTATATTCATAGTCTGATGATTTGTAGGGGGTTCCTATAATTCTTATAGCATCACCCCAAGTATCATCAAAATTAAAAGTGTAACTTTTGTCTGGACCTGATGTTATATCATATGGGTAATCAGGGCCAACACTTATTCCTGATACATTTTTCCAAGCACCATTTTGACGAACTTGTACTTTTAAATTGCTGTCAAACCATCCACCATTTTGACCAATATCGCCTTGGGTATAAATCACCTGATTGAATCCATAAACTTTATTAAATCCAAGACCCCAATAATCTTCTGTTTTTAGTTGACCATTCCAACTATCACTTCCAGAACTTCCGGCTTTTCCACCATCTGTCATAACTGAGAGGGAATTATTAAATTGATCAACAGCATATATTGCTTCAATACTATCAGCGGTTTGTGCAATATTATCTGAATTTTTAATATTTGCTAAAGTACCATCATATTCTGAAGTGGCAACATTTGAGTCTACTTGATCTGAATTATTATCTGTTGAATCTGAATTCTCTCCATCTTCATAATATATTTCTAATTCTTCTATGGAAGTAAAAGTGTAATTATATCCATTTACTTTAACAGGAATTCCAATAACTCTTATTGCATCACCCCAGGTATCATCAAATGAAAAATCATAACTTTTATCGGGTCCAGCTGTATTATTATATGGATATTCATTATCAGAATTAATATTTTTAACATCTACCCAGGTTCCATATTGACGTACTTGAACTTTTAAATCACTATCAAACCAACCACCACTATTACCTGTGTGACCTGCAGTGTATATAACTTTATTAAAACCATAATATGTATCAAATTCCATTCCCCAATAATCATTTTTATGAAGTTCATTATTCCAACTATCAGCACTGTTTCCATTAACTTTTATTTCGTCAGACATTACATTAAAAGAATTCTCAAATTGATCAGCTACAAATAGTGATTTTCTTCCGCTACCGGTTATAGCAAGGTTACCTAGACTCTTTGGGTTTTCTAATAGAGGTGCTTCTTTTGGGAGTATGTTAGTTTTTACAGAAAATGGTTCGCTTTCACCTATTTCATTTCCAGAAAATCCAAATACCTTAATTTTATATGTATAATTTGTATTAGGTTGTAAAGATAAATCTACAAATTTTGTGGTATTAGTTTCTTCAATTGTTTCATCATTTCTTATTATCTCATAAAACATAATTTTAGTATCATTATCTGGAATTGACCAAGTTAGAGTTAAACCGCTAGGAGTAATGTTATCTGCCTGTAGATTTTCAGGAATGGTAGCTTGTTCAGTAAAAGCCAATGTTGAGACTTCTATAATTTCGCTTTTCTTAATTATTCTTCCTGTGTTGTTTACGGCAGTTATTTTGTATTCATATAAATTATTTGATTCAAGACCTAAATCAAGATATTCGAAAGTTTCTGTAGATTTAACTAATTCACCATTTCTATATATTTTATATAAATCAATTTTAGCAGAAGTTTCAGGTTCAGACCAAGTTAGAGAAACAGATGTTTCAGTTATGTTTTTAACTAAAACACTTAAATTGGGTTCCATTTCTTTAGTTGTTACAATTAGCTTTTTACTGGTTCCTAATACATTTCCGGATGTTCCTATGACTTGGATTTTATATTCATATTCTTCTTCTGGATTAAGGTCTAAATCAGTATAATCAGTTTTCTCAGAAGTTCCTATAATTTTGTCATTCCTTAAAATATTATAACTGTTAATCCAAGTTTCTTGAGATTCAACTTTCCAATTTAACACAACTGAATTGGAATAGATATCTACAGCCTCTAAATCAAATGGAATTACCTTATCTTCTATGGATTGTTTTGTGATTACTTCTAATTTATTACTTTCACCAAGTACTTTTTTATTGCTATCAATTGCTTTAATGATATATTCATATGTTGTATCAGATTCTAAAGTCTTATCTTCATATTCTTTAGTGTCTATTGTAGAAATCAATTTATTATTTTTATAAACTTCATATTGATATACTTTTTTTATATCATCTGACCAAATTATTGTTGCAGAACTTTCTTCAACTTTTTCAGAAATAAGTTCAATATTTTTTTTATACTCTGAATTCTTTGTTTTTATTGTTAAAGGATTACTTTTTGTAATACCATTTGTGCTACTTGAAACTACTTGATAATTATATTCAGTAGAACTTTTTAAATCTGAATCTGTGAATGTTTTTTCTTTAGTTTTTGCAAGTAATTTCCCATTTTTATAAATTGAGTATTTTTTTATATTATAATCTGTAGGACTAAATTCCCAGGATAGACTTGCACTATTATGAGTAACAGAATCATTTACTAAATTTAATTCAACATCTTTATTAACCTTAATGATTTTATTAAAAATACCTTTTTCATATTGAAAAAATATATTTGAATTTAATTTTAAGTTTTGGTAAGAATTTGATTTTTTACCACCAGATTCGACTCTGAATTTATAATTTGTAGGTAACATTTCTTTTTTTATTTTACCTTCTAAATTGGTATAATCTATAGGTTGCCATTTACCATTAGCTACATAGCTAACTAAACTATCGCTTATTGGTTTGTTATCATTGTCAATAAGATTTATATTAGTTGATACAGTTTTAAAGGGTACATTTGTATCGGATGAAAGATTTTGATATTTATTAACTGTTCCGCCTTCATAATTCATTTTAAATTTAAATTTAGTTGGAAGTAACTCAGTATTAACCAATCCTTTTGAATTAGTTGTTCCAATAGACTCCCATTTACCATTAGTAACATAACTTACTATACCACCTTTTAGAGGTTTATTGTTACTATCTGATAATGAAATTGAACTTGGAACTGTTTGGAATAAAACATTATTATTTTCTAATAGATTTTGATATTTATTTATTATACCACCAGCATATTGTATTCTAAATTTAAACTTAACAGGAAGTAATTCTACATTAACTAGTCCATTAGCATTTGTTGAATCAATTGGTAGCCACTTTCCATCAGCAACATAACTGACTAAACCATCTTTCAAAGGAGTGTTTTTACTGTTTAGTAGTGAAATAGCAGAATTTACTGTGTTAAAAATAACACTTGAATCAGAGGATATGTTTTGATATTTGTTCATTTTACCACCTGCATACTGCATTCTAAATTTGAATTTAACAGGTAAAAGTTCAATATTTATTGATCCTGTGGAATCAGTAGAGCCAATAGTTTGCCATTTACCATCAGAAACATAACTGACTAAACCATCTTTTAAAGGAGTATTTTTACTATCTAGTAGTGAAATAGTAGAATTTATTGTTTTAAAATTAACTTTTGAATTAGAGGATAAATCTTGGTATTTGTTTATTCTTCCACCAGCATATTGCATTCTAAATTTAAATTTAGTAGGTAGAAGTTCAACATTTACTATACCTTTGGAATCGGTATAATCAATAGAACTCCATTTACCATTAGCAACATAACTTACAAGACCATTTGATAGAGGATTATTTTTGCTGTCTTTAAGAGAAATAGATGCTTTAATTGTTTTGAAATCAACTGTGTTATTCTCTGATAAATTGTGATATTTATATATAGTACCACCTGCATATTGCATTTTGAATTTGTATTTTGTTGCTTTAGAAGCATTAAATGAGATTATACCATCTTTATTAGTTGTTCCAATAGAAGTCCATTTGCCATTTACTATATATGAAACTTTACCACTTTCAAGTCCATTACCATTACTATCTACCAATTTAATCATATATTTATAGTCATTAGAAAATGCACTTAATGGTAGTATATTTGTAAATAATAAACAAAATATTACTAATTTAATAATTATCTTCATACAATGACCTCCAAACAAAATAAATTAATTCTATACACATATTATTATAAGATAAAATGACTTAAAATGTCAATATAAATCGAAAAAGGTCGATAAAAATTGAAGTGTATATACTTGTTTTGAGATTATTTAATAAATCACTTAAATATGACATTTGTCATATTTAAAAGTTATTTAACTCACTAAAAGTTAGAAAAAATAAAGAGTATCATTATATATAAGGGATATCCCTAAATAATATAAAATCAAGGAGGAGAAGACTGTGGTATTAGAAATAGAGAATTTAGTAAAAAGATATAATGGAAATTTAGCTGTTGACAATGTTAACATGAAAATAAAAAATGGTGAGATATTTGGATTATTAGGTCCAAATGGTGCGGGAAAAACTACAATAATTAATTCAATTATTGGATTAACTCAGATAGATTCTGGAGTTGTTAAAATTTTTGAAAAAGATTTTATTAAAAATGAAATGGAAATAAAAAAAGACATAGGTGTTGTACCACAGGATATAGCGGTTTTTGAAGATTTATCTGCATTAGAGAATGTTGAGTTTTTTGGAAAATTATATAAATTAAAAGGGGCGGATTTAAAACTAAAAGTAAAACAGGCACTTGAATTTACAGGATTATGGGATAAAAGAAAGATTTATCCTAAAAAGTTTTCAGGTGGTATGAAAAGAAGATTAAATATCGCATGTGCTATAGTACATCAACCTAAACTAATTATTATGGATGAACCAACTGTTGGAATAGATCCACAATCTAGAAAACATATTTTAAATTCTGTGAAGATATTAAATGAACGGGGTGCAACCGTAATATATACATCTCACTATATGGAGGAAGTAGAAGAACTCTGTTCATATATAACCATAATGGATAATGGTAAAATCATAGCTGATGGAACAAAAGAATCCTTGAAAGAATTAGTATCAAATGAAAATAGAATGGAAATTAATTTAACCAAAATAGAAAATAGGATAACCGATGTTTTAAAAAAAATAGAGGGTGTCAAAGAAGTTATTATTGAAGATGATAAATTAGTGATAGTTTCAAATAGAGAAATTAAAAATGCAGGAGAAATCATAAATAACATATTAAAAATGGATATGGAAATTGTATCTATAAATTTTGAAGAACCTACATTGGAAAATGTATTTTTAACACTTACAGGTAGAAAATTAAGAGATTAGATAGGAGAGGTGATTTATGAGTGTTTTAACTATTGCTTGGTATACAGTAATAAGAACTGTTAGAGATTATAAATCTTTATTTATAATGCTAGTACTACCATTAATTCTTATTATAATATTAGGAACTGCATTGGATTCACAATTTGGTGTTGAGGATATAGATCAGAGCAAAGTAATTTATGTAAATAATGATAAAAGTGAAATATCTGAGGAATTTACAAAATTAATAAAAGGAGAAAATTCATCTGAAATTAAATCTCTTTTGAAAATTAAAGATTTAGATGATTTGGATGCTGCCAAAGATTTACTTAAAAAGGGTAAAACAGATTTTGTAATAGAAATTGGAAAAGACTATTCAACTAATGTTATGAATGGAAAGAAATCAAGTATAAATATTTTTGTAAAGGATGAAAAAAGTATTGGAATATCTACACTACAAAATATAGTTAATTCATTTAACAGTGTTGGAAATACTAATGTTGCTGTAAATGGTATTGCCAATATAAATCATGAGAATTTTTTAAACGAAGAGCCTATTTCAACAAAAGGAACTATGC
This sequence comes from Clostridiales bacterium, assembly GCA_039770155.1. Classification (GTDB taxonomy): domain Bacteria; phylum Bacillota; class Clostridia; order Acetivibrionales; family JBDMZA01; genus JBDMZA01. Next base: position 3,697 of record JBDMZA010000445.1, on the reverse strand, counting down.
CTTCAGCTATGGATTATTATGCTGTAACGATGCTTGTTTTAATAATTATGTATGGCGGATTATATGCAATATATGGATTTTCTGAAGACTATATAGAAGCTATGAGAAATAGGTTATTATCAACACCTGTTAGTTTATGGAAACATTTTATGGGTAAAATATTTGGAGTTATATTTACAATATTTTTACAAATAGTTACTATTATAATTTTTACAAAATTTATATTTAATGTAAATTGGGGAAGTAAACCTATTGATTTGACACTTATAGCATTTACTCTAGCAACTTTTTCAGTAGCACTTGGTATGTTAATAACTATGATAATAAAAAATAAAAATCAAGCAGTTATAACACTACAGGTTTTAATACCTATAATGACATTTGCTTCAGGAGGATATGCGAAATTAAACTTTGATAGTGAATTAATTTCAAATATTATTTTTTTTATTCCTAGTAAACTTGGACAAACTGCTTTTTTTAATTTGATATATGGAGATTATTCTAATCAAATTTTCTCAAGTATTGGAGTTATATGGATTATGATTTGCTTAATGAGTATTGCATCAGTTTTATTTGGAAGGAGAAAACTAGTATGATTATATTTAATAATAATTTGAAAAGAATTTTCAAAAAACCAATAGTTATTTTATTTATGATATTGGTTCCAGTAGGCTTTATTACATTAATAACAGGTCTTTCAGGTGGAGATACATCACAAAAACTGGTTGTTGGAGTTGTAGATAATGATAATACAGAATTTACAGAAAGATTTATAGAAAATTTATCTAAAACAGCTACTATTAAAAAACTTGAAAAATCTAAAATTCAAAATAGAATATTAGAGCAAAGTATAATGACAGCAATTATACTTGAAAAAGGAATTACTGATAAATTAATTAATGGAAAAGATTTTAATATTAAGACAATATCATTGGATAAAACAAATCTTAGTTATCCAATTAAAATAGAAATAAATAATTATTTAAATGCAGCTAAATCTATAGCAGAAAAGAATGTGGGAAATGAGAATAAGTTTTATGGATCTTTAGATATATATGATAAGCAAATTTTTTCAACTAAAATAATAAATACGAAAGAAGAGGGTAATAACAAAGGGTTACTAAGTCAACAGATTGGTTTTTTGGTTATGAGTATGTTATTTATGTCATCATTTGCAACTAATATTATAACAAAGGATAAAGTTGAAAAAACATATTATAGGGTAATTACAGGACCAATTAAAATTTCAAATTATACTATTCAAAGTATATTAAGTTTCTTAGTTGTTTCAATTGTTCAAGTGTTTTTAATTTTTGGATTTTTGAAGTTTGTAATGGGTTATGGATTTGATGGTGGTTTTGGGTATATGTTGATTTTTGGGGTTATATTTTCCTTAGTATGTGTTGCTTTTGGAGTAGCAGTAAGTTCAACAGTTAAAGATGAAAAACAGTTAGGAATAATTATTTCTTTGTCGATTAGTCCAATGTGTATGTTGGGGGGATGTTTTTGGCCAAAAGATTTTATGCCTGAATTTCTAAATAATATTGGATTATTTTTTCCAACATCATGGATAATGGAAGCTTTTAATAAAATATTGTCAGGAGAAGGAATTGAGAGTGTTTATAATAATATATATGTATTATTGGGTTTTGCAGTATTATTTTCACTATTTGCAATATGGAAAAAAACAGATATCGCCAAATAAAGATATATATAAATGAAGCTATATATAATAATTAGACTATAAAAAAGAAAATTATTTTATATTCATATGAAAGATAGTGTATGTAAAAATGATATAATAGTTATGAATTAGGAGAGCCTAAAAAATAATACCGAATTCTTTTCGTCTGAAGTTCGCTTAAATTGCGCGAATTCATACTCGAGAGTTAGAGTTTATTTTTTGCCTATCCCTTAGAGAGATTCATATTTAGTGAGAGGTAATATTCAATGAGATATCTTTTTAAAATAATTTTTTTAGGATATGTAATTGTTCAATTAATAAATGGAGAAAACTTGGATTCAATAAAAATACTGATACTATTATTAATAGTATCAGTTAATATATTTAAAGAAAAGTATTGTAATAAAAATATTATTTCAATACTTTCATTTTTGTTAATATTAATTGCTTCATACAATGAACAGCATTTTTGGATTTTATTATATATTGCTTTGTTTGATTTTGTATATGAAAAGAATTTAATAGCATTTTTAATATGTATAATTAGTTCTGTATATATAGGGATTCAATATGATAATTTATTAAATAGTGTGTTTTTTGATCTAATGTGTGTCTTAATTGCATATCATTTTAAAATTAGAGATGATAAGAATATTGAATATATAAAGTCTTTGGATAAAGAAAGAAAATTAAGATATGAGCTGGAAAAAACTAAGATGGAATTAATAAATTTTACTCAAAAAGCGTCTAATTTAGCAAAAGTTAATGAAAGAAATAGAATAGCAAGAGAGATTCATGACCATGTTGGACATAAAATGGCAGGGGTTTTAATACAACTACAGGCATCTAAAAAGGTAAGAAAAATTGATGAGTCAAAATCGGACAAGATGCTTAATAAGTCAATAAACCAATTAGCAGATTCTTTAGATTTAATTAGAGAGACAGTACATAAATTAAAAGATTCAAGCAAAAATGGAAAAGAAATTATTCAAGAAATAATTGAAACTTTTAATTTTTGTAAAATAAATATAAATTATAATGGAGATATAAATGAAATTAGTGAGTATCATTTTAGTATAATGTCTGTTAATATCAAAGAATTTTTAACAAATTCTATGAAATATTCAGAAGCAACGGATATAAATATTGAAATTTTGTCAAATAAAAAAATAACACGTTTATTCATGAAGGATAATGGTATTGGCTGTAATCAAATTAAAGATGGTTTAGGATTAAATGGAATGAAAGAAAGAATCAGTACATGTAATGGGAATATATCAATAGATGGTTCTGATGGATTTATGGTAGTTTGTATTTTACCAAAAGAGGAGGTTAGTTTAGTTGAGAATTATAATAGTTGATGATGATGCATTAATTAGAGATGGTCTTAAGGTTTTATTTGAAATAGAAGAGGATTTTGAAGTTATTGATACTGTTTCTAATGGACAAGAAGCTTTTGATTTATGTAAAAAAGAATTACCAGATATTGTTTTGATGGATATCAGAATGCCAGTAATGGATGGAGTTTTAGGAACTAAATTAATTAAAGAACATTTTTCAAATGTGAAAGTAATAATTTTAACAACTTTTAAAGATGAAGATTATATAAAGGAAGCTATGAAAGCAGGCGCTGAAGGATATATTTTAAAAAATCAATCATCTGATTCAATAATTGAGAGTATTAGAATTGTAATGAAAGGTAATATTGTAATGGAAAAAGATATAGCAAAATCACTTTCAAATATGATTTCTAATAAAAATAAAAATGAAGATTTACCACAATTATCTAAAAGGGATTTTGAAATTTTAAAATTATTAGCGGATGGTCTTTCAAATAAAGAAATTTCTAGAAAATTATTTTTAGGCGAGGGAACTATAAGAAATTATATAACCAATTTGCTCGAAAAATTAGACTTACGAGATAGAACTCAACTTGCAATTTATTATATAAGAAATTATGAATAAAGATTAATAATAAAATCATTTTTTTGATAAAACTTAATATAAATATAT
>JBDMZA010000444.1:0-3347 GCA_039770155.1 Clostridiales bacterium | reverse complement strand
ATCAAAAAATAAACTAGTCAACTTTTTTTGAAAATTCGTTAAACCATCGATATTTTCAGAAAAAAATTGTCTTATGAAATTTTTGATTATGTCTTATAATTATGTTCAATTAATTTTACTTAATGCCTCTATTATACTATCTGCTAATGCTTGAGCTGCTGATTGTTTAACAGAATTTTGTAATAATTTTTCTCGTTCTGATTTATTGCTTATAAAACCTATTTCAGCCAATATGGATGGCATATTAGATCTTCTTAAAACTGCTAAATCTGGTCTATTTACAATACCTCTATTAGTTAATTTAAGGTTTTCAACAAGATTATTTTGAACAATATTGGCAAAACTATATCCTGTAAAACCAACTCCATAATCACCTTTATTTTTATTATACAAAGTTTCTGTCCCATGACTACTTTCATAATAAGCATTATGATGAATACTTACAAATAATGCGGCATCCAAATCATTTGCCATATCAGATCTTTCATAAAGACCCACACTAATATCCGTTGTTCTTGTCATCTTTGTAGAAACGCCGCTTGCTTTAAGTAGTTTTTCCAGTCTCAACGCAATATCTAAGTTCAAATCTTTTTCATAAACACCATTTGATACCGCTCCAGGTTCATCTCCACCATGACCAGCATCAATGACTACTAATTTTCCTGATGGAATTGGTGGTATCGGTGGTACACTAACATTATTTACGCCTAAATTTAGTGTTGTACTATTATCATTATTTGGTGTTATATAAAACTTAAAATCCTCACTTGCCTTTATTGATATTACATTTTTCCCATTTTTTTCTTCAACTCTTAAATAATCAACTCTATTATCAAAAATTTTAAGCCATCCCGTTCCATAACTACCTAAAGTATTTGAAAATGTTAGAGTAAAATACTTTAAATCAGAGTTATAAGTCGTTTGACAATTACTACCCTCAACTAATTTAACTCCACTTATAACAAATTTTCTACCATCCGAATTATAATATTTTATATTTTTAAAAGAAGGATTATGTATTTCTACATTTATTATACCATCCTTAAATTCTATAAAATATTCATATTGTTTTAATGTATCAATAACCACTCTTGCTTTATTTTTTTCATACTGGGAATACCTTATCTTACTTATCATTTCATTATTTACAATATATTCATTGTAATTATCCTTAACTTTAGCATTTGGAATATCAATAACAATTCTTTCCGGTCCTGTTAATCTAAAATGTTCATATTTCGAATAGTCTCCTCCATATATTTTCACATATGAATTTCCATTTGATTTTGTACAATTAATCTTTAAATATCCATCATCTTTCTCAATTTCTTTAATTATAAATTTTGTATTTTTTGATTCACTTTCAGAATTGTCAAGTAATTCAACTTTATTCGAAGAAATAATTACAATTTTTATTATTTTTTTCGAACTATCATTTATTACATTTATTTTGCTTACCAAATTATCATTTGGATCTATTGATACATCTTTTAAGTTATTACCTAAACTTTGATCAAAACTTAAAGTAATTTGCTTATCATCATTACTTTTTTCAATATTGTATAGTTTTGAATCACTACTTTTAGCAGTATTATATAACCATATATCATTTAATGTCAATGTCCTAGAGTTATTATCTACATTATATTTAACACTACCTATCACAGAATATTTTTCAACATAGACTATCAATCCATCAGATTTCTTATCTACTTTAATATTTTGCATTTCTCTTGTTTCAATTTTAATTTGAGCTGTATCATTATCAATTTGCAAAAATTCTACATTACTCACATAGTTACTATCTTTAATTATTCTTTCCTTTGTTTTTACTTTTTCTACAACTTTAGTACCCTTAAGATTTATAATAATACCATTTGGATCTTTTTGTAAAGTTGTATCATAACTCTCATATAAACTTGCTTTAATACTCAAAATATCTGTTTGAGCACCTTTAACAAATTCATATGATTCAAGTCTTCCCTTTGTTTTAGTGTCTAAAGATACTAACCTTTCCTTATCATTCCATTCAACAAAAATTCCAAAATTTTCAGCAACAAATCTTAAAGGTATTACTGTTCTACTACTTAAAATACTAGCTGGTACATCCATATCAATTTCCTTATTATTAACTATTGCAATTTTGCTATTAATTTTAAGTATAATTTTATTATTTTTGTATTGAATAATAACTTCTCTTGTTTCATTATTCCAATTAACAATACCTCCTAAATCTTCAAATAAAGCTCTTGTCGGTATAAGTGTTCTACCATTTACTATTACTGGATCAATATCTGTTTTAAGTAGTTTTCCATCAACTTCTATATCTATTTTTGATGTTTCTGCAAACACTATACCCGACATAAACATAAATATTAAAATAATCACTTGTAAAAATGCAAAATATCTTAAAAAATTTTTCTTCATAAACAACACCCTTTTCATTTTAAATAATATAGGGAGCTCTAAAAAATAATATCCTATTTTAAAAATCTGAGAATCACTAAAATCAAGTGCTTCATCCTTTTAAAATATAGATTTATTTTTTTGCTATCCCATAACTAATAAAAGATGTTGAATAAATAGACCATTACCTTTAAGATATTTCGACATATTATCATATTTTCCTTTATTTTTAGACATTTAAATTATTTTGTAATCTCTTTTTAATATTTGAAATTTTTCAATAGCACTTAAATTTTACCAGCCTTTTTAAATTCACTATTTTCATAAGATATAATACAGCCACAATATTTTTGTCTATATAACCCTTTTTCCTTTGCTTTTTTCTGTCCTTCTCTAAAACCCAATCTAAAATCTTTATAATAAAAATATATACCATACTTTTTGGCCAAATCATAACCCAGAGTTTTTAAATAATTATGTTTCTGATATGGACTAACTAATAATGTTGTTGTGAATGCATCAAATCCATTTTTTTTAGCAAATTGAGCAGCTTTATTTAGTCTAATGAAATAACACATATCACATCTGTTATTTTCTTCATTATTATATTCACGCCACTTATCTTCAAGATATTCATCATCATAATGTATTTTAATATTATCAATAATTGAATAATCTTGAGTTGTTTTTTTTCTCTTTTCAAATTCTTTATGGGGATGAATATTCGGATTATAAAAATATCCTTCAATAGATATATTTTCCTCACGAATCTTATCAACAACATATACAGCACATGGTGCACAACACATATGCAATAATAATTTCATATGAATAATTCCCTTCTATAAATAAGGTATAATCAAAAATTTCATAAGACAATTTTTTTCTGAAAATATCGATGGTTTAACGAATTTTCAAAAAAAGTTGACTAGTTTATTTTT
>JBDMZA010000443.1:0-7563 GCA_039770155.1 Clostridiales bacterium | reverse complement strand
TGTATGAGTTAAAATGGAATTCTGATTTGGTAGGTTGGCTAGCTATACTTGTTGGAATTCCATTGTTTTCTATTGGGTTTTTTAATTATAGAGGAATGTCTATGGAGAAATTTATTTTTCAATTAGTAAAGACGAATTTTTTATACCCTACTAGAAGATTATATAGAAAAAAGAATATAATGGAGGAGTATTTGGATGACCTCGAAAAAGAAAAAAACCAAACTAAAAAAAGATAAAAAAATGGTTCCTAAGACATCACAAGATACATTACCATTTGAATATTTTTATACTAATGGTGTAATGTTTCTTGGTGGTACAAAATATGCAATGTGTGCAAAATTTGATAATATTGATTATATTATGGCACGTCAAGAAGATAAAGAGTCTATTTTTACAAATTATTGTACTGTTTTAAATTCACTAGACAATAATGTTAAAATGCAGTTGTTTTTAAATAATGTAAATATAAATGAAAATGATTTATCAAGAGTTGTTAAAATTAATAGAAATGATAATCGTTATACGAATTTATTGGATGAGTATAATTCAATATTAGATAAAAAAATAAAAGAATGTCAAAGAAATACATCTAAAAAGGAATTGTTTATTATTTTATCAACTGAATCAATGAAAATGAAAAGTGCTGTTGATAGTTTATTTTCAGTATACAATGAAATTAAAACTAATTTTAGAAAAATTGGAAGTAAAGTAGAATTATTGGCAGTAAATGACTATTGTGAACAATTATATTATTTTTTTAATTCTAAAAGAAGAGTTAAAAAAGATTTTTATATGCCAAATGATATGTTTTATAAGGGTATGAATATTAAAGATATAATAGCTCCAAGTGCATTTAATTTTAGAGCAAATTATTTTGAAATGGGAGAAACATATAATAAGGTATTGTATGTAAGAGATCTACCTACATCAATGAGAGATGATTTCATTTCAAACTTATTAGATTGTCCTTATACTATTTCACTTAGTTTGCATATTGAATCAATAGAAACAGGAGATGCTATAAAGTCTATAAAAAGAAGAATAACTTCAATGGAGAGTAATAAGATTCAATACAAGAAAAAAGGTGGAATGACATTAAGTCCTTATATTCCTTATGATTTACAGACAAGTCTTGCAGAAGCAAAAGATCTTTTAGATAGTATTGTACTTAACAATAAAAAACTTTTTTATGTAAGTATTTACATAATGATTATAGCAGATAATCTTGATGAACTTATGGATAGAACAAATGAAATTCAATCTATTTGCAGGAAACATATTGTTAAAGCAGAAGTTTTGTCTCATCAACAAGAAGATGGAATGGTTAGTGTTGCACCAATTGGAAATGATGAAATAAAAATAAAAAGAACTCTTTTATCAGATTCAACCGCAATTTTTATACCATACTCAATGCAAGATTTAATTCAGGAAAATGGATTTTACTATGGTGTAAATCAGATTTCAAGAAGTATGATGATTTTAAGTAGAAGTAATATGGAAAATCCAGCGGGATTTATATTGGGTAGGCCGAGATCAGGAAAAAGTTTTTCTTGCAAAAGAGAGATAGTAAATGTAATACTTTCTACTGGGGATGATATATTAGTAATCGATCCAGAAGATGAGTATAGTAACTTATGTAGAAACTTTGGTGGGGAAGTTATTAAAATATCTGCAGATTCAGATAATCATATAAATCCTTTGGAAATGACTGAAGATTATGGAGCTGGTGAAAATCCAATAAGAATGAAAGCAGAATTTGTATTGTCAGTATTTGAATGCTTATTAGGTGAATTGAAACCAATAGAGAAGACCCTTATAGATAGAGCTGTAACACAGATATATCAGATATTTTTCAATAATGAAAGTTCTATGCCTACTATGAAAACACTTCATGATTTTTTGGTAAAACAAGAGGAAGAAGAAGCAAAAAGTCTAGCACTTAGTATAGAATTATATGTTTCAGGAAGTTTGAATATGTTTTCAAATAGAACAAATATAGACATGAATAACAGATTTACTGTTTTTAATACAAAGGATTTAGGAAAACAATTAAAAACACTAGGAATGCTTGTTGTATTAGACTTTATTTGGAATAGAGTTTGTTATAATTGGACAAAAAAGAAACGTACATGGATATACATTGATGAATTTTATATGTTGTTTAGTAGTGAATATATAAGTGCATTTTTTAATGAATTCTTTAAAAGATCGCAGAAAAGAGGTGGAATTCCAACTGGTATAACACAAAACGTACAAGAAATTTTAAATTCAGATATGGCAAGATATATGTTATCAAATTCTGAATTTATGATGATGTTTAACCAGTCTCCATCTGATAGGGAAGAATTATCGAAACTTCTTAAAATATCACCTACCCAAATGTCATATATAACTGATTCGGAAGAAGGTAGTGGGCTGATGTTAATGAAGGGAAATGTAATACCGTATAGTGATAAATTTCCTAAAGATACTCAGTTGTATAAAATGATTACTACAAAAGTCACAGATTTATTTTGAGGGGGTGAATTTATGTTTTTATTTTTTAATTGGTTTACAGATGTAACAGGTATTAATGATATATTAGATGATATATTAAAGCTTCTTTCAGAATATATAAATAAATTTATGAATAACTTAATAAATTCAATGATGCAAGGAATGTTTCAAAGTATTGATGGAATGATGAAAGAGGCGGATAAAATATTTGACAATAAATATATACTAAACATACAAGAACCATTATTTGCAGTTGCATATGCCTTATTGGGATTATTTTTTGTAATAGAATTTTGTAAAACAAGTGTTTATTTTGAGAATATGACTATTGAAAGATTTTTGAAGCCAATGGTTATGTTGGTAGTTGGAAAGGTAATAATAGGTAAATCAGGTTTCATATTGAAAACCATATCTACCATAAACATGAAAATTACTAATACGCTTATGGGGGGTGGTATCGATAATGCTGAAACAATAGAAAGATATCAAAAAATAGCACATGATACAATAAATGCTAATTTATCAGAAAAAGGTGCGGCGGTTGGAGTAGCTTTTTTTAGTACTATAATAAATAGTGTATCTTTTTTAGTAATATTAGTAGCAGTTTTTATAATTATATTTATTTTTTGTGCCAGATATTTAGAGATAGCAATTCTATTTATTATTTCGCCAATATTTTTTGCAACTCTTATAGCAGATGTAACAAATGATGTTTTTAAAAGTTTTATAAAACAGTTTATTGCAGTTACATTTCAGACTATTATTATTGTAGTTGCATTGAGATTGGTTTTATTTATAACAAATGGAGAAGGAACGATAAAATTTATAGAAAAAGATGTTTCAGGAGTGAGTTACTTAAATATGGTAATGGGAGTTATTACACTAGTTTTATTATGTTTTATAACATTAAAGGCAAAATCATTTTTTAGCAAATTATTAGGGAGGTAAAACAATGAAAAAATTGTTAGTTATTTTATTATCTATAACAATTTTATTATATGGATGTGAAAATAAGGATAATGAATCAAAGAATAATGAGGATATTGGAAAATTAGTTACGGATATGTATAATTATGCCAATGAATATGATTATGACAATATGAGAAAATATTTTGATGACGATGTTTCTAAGTTACTAGATGGTACTGAAACGGCTAATGAATATATAGATTTGAAAACCAAAGAAGGCAATTTAAAGGATATAAAAGTTTTATATACAAATATTAAAGGATCAGAAGGTACAGTAAGAATTGAAAAAACTTTCAATGATGGTGAGAAAGAGAAACATGCAGTTAAACTAAAATTGGAAAATGATGAATGGAAAATTGAATTTAAATCAATGGAAGTTGATTATATACCTGAACCAAAGGAAGAAGATATTTTAGGTTTTTGGTATGGTGATGATAAAGGTTATGTTATATTGAAAAAATCTGGAGGATATTGGATAGGAAGATTATTCAATTCGTTTAAAATTGATGGTGAAGAAATAATTTTGAATAAAGTCTCTAACTCTGAGGGAATAGAAGAAAACTTAAAGAAATTTGAATCAGGAAAAGAAAAAATTGAGGGTAAATGGAAATCAGATGAGTATGAATGTAGTGTTAAATTTAAAGACAACTTATATAGAGTACAAGAAGAAGAGTTTTTTCCAAATTATGCGTCAGAAAAAGAGTACATGATTGGTATTTATATTAAAGAAATAAGTACTATGTATACATCACTTGATTTAAAAAGAGATGGATTGGATTATGAAAATGTGAGTCTCAGAGAAATATGTGAAGAAGATATTTGGGATACAGAAAAAGGTAGACTAAGTGACTTAGAATTTGATGAAGATAAAAACGGATTTAAAGACCTTAAAAAGTCTAGTTTGAAATTTGAGGATTAAAAAAAGATTTTGATTAGTATAGTGAGGTATTTTAATGAAAAAGAATTTAAAATTAAAGCCAATAAAAGATAAATTGTTTGTTCCTAAAATATTAAATAAAGAAGTACCTATTGAATGTTTTTATGCACATCATGGAATAATTAAACTAAGTGAAAAAAAATATTCTTTATGTGCTGTTTTCAAAAGTGAAAAGTCGGAGTCTAATGCTTATATGAGTGAAGTTTTAGATAAGTATATGCTTTTGTTAAATAATATAAAAACACCAATTCAATTTTATTTTAGTAATCAGAGCTTAGAAAAATATAATTTATATGAGAATATTAATCTACAAGTAAATGAAGATAATGAAAGAATAAGTTATATTATTTTGACTTCAAAAGCTGAATCAGTCGAAGAAGCAGCAAAAATTTTATATGATGAAATGAAAAGAATAAATGAAATTTTCAGAATTAAAGTATTATCAATTGATGAGTATATAAATGTAATATACCATTTTTATAATCCTATTGGTGAAGTGAAAAAAGGATTTTTTACAGAGTTATTTTTAAAAGGAATATATATAAATGACTTATTTAGTTCAGGTGATCCTGAATTTGAAAAAAGTTATTTGAAAATTGGTGATATGTACTTAAGATATTTTTATACTAGGGAATTGCCTGAAAATGTTGAAAAGAATTATATAACTGAATTATTTGAGCAAGAATTTGAACTATCATCAAGTATTCATGTTGATTTGCTTGATAAATCAAAAGTAGAATTAGTTTTAAATGAAAAATTAAGAAAAATGAAGGAAGAAATGAAAACTGATGAGTTTATTCCATATGAAATTGAACAAAATGAATTTTTATCAGAAAAAGAAAATAATGATCTGGAAAAAGTATTTAATGTTGGCATGTATATAGGTACTATGGCAACAGATTTAGACATATTAGAAAAAAGAAGTAATATCATTTTATCAATATGTAAAAAGTATAATTCAAATGCAGAGGTTTTAACTTATCAATCTGAAAAATCTTTAGCAAGCATTATGCCAATTGGTAATGATAAGGTTAATATTAGAAGAATTTTAAGAACAACTGATTTAATAAAGCTAATTTATATTTAATAAAATTAGTGTATCAGAAGGAGATCTGTTAATGCTAAAAAAGTGTTGGAATTTATTTTTAAATATGTTGAGGCTTGATTTTACATATTATAGTGACAATAATTGACGAATATCACAGTGATAAAATAATTGAGACTATTGTCACAAAAACAGATAATATTAAAAATAATCAAGAAATTTCAATTTTATCTAAAATAGAAGATACTTGAGAGCTGAAAGTTCATACCATGAATTTTGATTTACTTTTAAAACTATTTAAAGAAGAGGATTTTAAAATTAGAAATTATATAAGAACTTTTATAAATTTCTTGTTTGGAATAAAATGGATACTGATTTTAATTCTCAAGGAAGATATAAATATAATAAAAAATATAATAAAAAATGAAAAAATAAATGGAAGACAGTATGAATATATTATTAATGGTTTATTCAAATAAGAAACCCTAAAAAATAATATCATATTTTTAAATTTGAAAATTATTGAAATTCTAAAGTAATTTATAATACTAACTTTTGAATTTGCATAAGTATTAAGTAATGTAGTATTAGGAGGGTTTACATGAATTTGAAAAATAAATTGATGATTCCAATGGTAATAATAATTTTAATAGTATTTTATACAGGTTGTGATAAAGAAAAAACTGAAAAATCAGATGAAAAATCGATAGATGATATCGTAAAAAAAATGTATGAATACGCAAATAAATATGAGTATAAAAAAATGAAAAAATATTTTACAAATGATTCAAAGACAAAATTAGATGTTACAGAAATGGCAAATGAATATGTTAGTAAAAAAACTAGAAGTGGAAGTTTAAAAGAAGTGACAATAGTATATAAAAAAGTTGAAGGGCAAAGTGCTCTGATAAGAGTTGAAAAAGTATTTAATAATGGAGAAAAAGAAAAACACAGAATTGATATGATAAAAGAAGATGGAGATTGGAAGATAGTATATGCTTTGGAAGAGCTTGATTATGTACCAAAACCAAAAAATGAAGAGGTTTGTGGAATATGGACTGGCGATTTTGAATCAGAAGAATATGCATTTATCATAAAAAAAAATGGAGAAAATTATTCTATTACTGAAATATCTATAGAAGGAGATCTTGGCAGTAGGGTAAGATTTAAAAAGGATAGTAAGGATATATTTATATATAAAGATGAATATAAAGAATATGAAAAACCCCATATTTTTGAAAAAACTAAGTCATCTAAAGATTATTTTGATGGTACTTGGAAAGAGAAAGATTCAGAATCTACATTAGAATTTATTAAAGATGATTTGGTTTATTATTGTATATATAAAGATGTTGACGATTATTATGGAGATTATTTTTTAATAGGAGTGTATTTAGAAGATAGAGGTATTTTAGAAACTACTTATTTAGAAAATGAAATTGAAACAAAAGAAGATTTTGAAAAGGCAATTTCAACAGAACCAACTATTGATGGTGATAATAGTATTATATATAATTGTTATAAATGGAATTATGAATTGGGAGGATTAGAAATTGGAGTTAGTAATGGCTATTATCCTGAATTCATAAAATATAATGAGGATAAACATAAATTTGAAATTGAAGAAGAAGGTAGTAGTCTTGAAAAAATAGAATAATAAATAAAATGTTTGGTTTTTATGGTATTTTGGACTGATAAAAATAAAAATCTTGTTTACAAGAGATATAAGTACTTAATACAATTGCTTAAAATCATGGTTCATCAATAGTTAATAATAAGAGCCAATATTATTTAGAAGAAGAAATACCTTATAGTTAAAGTGGAGTAATTGTTATTATAGTAAATATAGTTATTTCAATTACTGGAATAGAGTTGAAGCAAGCCGAAAATAATTATGTTATTAGTGAAGAAACTATAAATTCTAAAGTATTTTACAATACTAATTTTTGAATTTTCAATAGTATTTTATAATTTGTACAAATGAAATTTCAGGTACTAAAGAATTTTATTCAGGAGTATATATTAGTAGTAAAGAGGTTTTGGAAATTGGAAAGTTATATTATGAAATTGATACAAAAGAAGATTTACAAGAATCATGTTCCGCTCAACATACCAG
>JBDMZA010000442.1:0-4633 GCA_039770155.1 Clostridiales bacterium | reverse complement strand
TTGTTCTTGATTCAAAAAACAAAATCTTATACTTAAATGATACTGCTAAAAGATTAACTGGAATAAAAAATGAACCTCAAAATCAATATTTTGATCAAATTTTTATTATTACTCATAGAAATGGAGATTTATTTGAACTTCCTTTTCAAATAAAAGAAGAATTTAAGATTGATGAATCATATATATTAATTTTAAAAAATAATAATAGACATGATATTACAATAAATATTAAAAACGTGAATGGATTTATTGAAGGAGGAGAAAAATTAATTGTATTAGAAGATATTACTTATAAATCGAAGTATGAGATTTTATTAAAAAAAGAGAAGGTATTTTCTAAGAGTATTATAGAAAATTCTGAAATGTTTGTTTTTGTTATTGATATGAGTGGAATTATAATAAGTTTAAATAAATATGCTTATGACAAAATTGGTTTTACACCAGATGAAGTAATTGGAAAAGAATTCATAGAACTTTTTGGTGATAAAGAAGAAAAAGAAAGTATAAATAAATTAATTAATGAAATTAATCAAAATGAATTTATGTTAACTTCTTTTGAGAAATCTATTGAAAGTAAAAATAAAAATAAAATTGATGTGCTTTGGAAAAATTCTTTTTTGAAAGATGATAATAATCTAGTATATTCAATTGTATTTATTGGTATGGATATATCTGAAATGAAATTATTAGAAAAAGAAATGAAGAGAGATTTAATAAATTTATCTAAAGAAAAATCTGAATTTATAGATGTGGAAGAGAATTTTAAAAAGGAATATGCTAATTTGAAAAATAAACATAATATATTAAAACTAAGTGAAGAAAGATTTAGATTAGCTGTTGAAAGTTCTAATGATGGTGTTTGGGATTATGATATTAAAAACAATAGAATGTATTTTTCATCGAGATGGAAAGAAATATTAGGGTATAATATAAATGAAATTGATGATAAATATGAAACTTGGATTAATTTAATTCATTTAGATGATGCCAGTCGATTTATAGAGGAAGTTGAAGGACATTTAAAGAAAAAAGATAGACATTTTAATTTTGAATTAAGACTAAAAACCAAAAAAAATGATTACAAGTGGTTACTTTGTAGGGGAATTGCTATATCTGATGAAAATGGAAATCCGTCAAGACTTTCAGGATCTATATCTGATATAAGTGAAAGAAAAATATTTGAAGAAAAAATCAATAAATTAGCATATTATGATAATGTTACAGGACTGCCAAACAGACTTTATTTATTTGAAAAACTAGGTTTAATAATCGAAGAAGCAAAAAACAATAATACAAAGGGTGCATTAATTTTTCTTGATCTGGATAACTTTAAAACTATTAATGATACATTGGGACATTCTTTTGGTGATGAATTACTAAAAAAAGTAGGTAATATGATTCAAAAAATCACAAAAATGGGGGATTTAGTAGCGCATTTCGGTGCTGATGAATTTGTAATTGTAAAGCCTGATATTGATATTGACTTGGCAAATGAAATAGCAAATGATGTAGTGAGATCTTTTCAAAAGCCATGGATGGTAGATGATAGAGATTATTTTATAACTGCAAGTGCTGGAGTTGTTATTTTTCCGGATGATGGCAATGATGTTCAAACTATTCTTAAAAATGTCGATATGGCAATGTATAATGCAAAAGATTTTGGAAAAAATAAATATCAAATATATAGGAAAGATATGAATAAAGTTATAATAAATAAGTTGGAAACTCATAATGATTTAAGGTATGCTATTGAGCGAGATGAATTTTTATTATTTTATCAACCTCAAATTGATATTAAGACAGGTAAAATTGTTTCTGTTGAGGCTCTTATAAGGTGGCTTAAACCTTCAGCTGGAATAATTCAACCAATGAAATTTGTACCTATGGCGGAAGAGTCAGGCTTAATTGTTCAAATCGGTGAATGGGTTCTAAAAACGGCTTGTGAACAAATTAATACATGGAAAAAAATGGGCATTCCTTCAGTTAATATTGCAGTTAATTTTTCCGCAAAACAATTCCAATTAGACAATATTACAAGTATGGTTGAAAATGTTATTACTCAAAGTAATATGAATCCGAAATTTCTTGAAGTTGAAATAACTGAGAGTATAATTATGGAGAATATGGAGTATACAACAAGTGTATTAAAAGATTTGAGGAAAATGGGAATAAAAGTATCACTAGATGACTTTGGTACTGGATATTCTTCACTGAATTATTTAAAAAAATTGCCTATTGATATGTTGAAAATTGATAAATCATTTGTAAATGAGTTAAGTACTGGAAAGGATGAACAAGCAATTGCAAAAGCTGTAATTGAACTTGCTCATAGTATGAGATTAGTTGTTACAGCAGAAGGAGTTGAAACTGTTGAACAATTAGAATTTTTGAAGAAATATAATTGTGATAAAGTACAGGGATATTTATTTAGTAAACCTGTTCCTGCTTGTGAGCTAGAGGTTATGCTTAAAAAACAAGGTTCATTAATAGATGATGTTATTAATTCGAGTTTAGAATTGGATATAGCTAAAAAATAAAGTATATTTTAATTACATATTATAATAGAGAAAAAAAGAGTAATCAGGCGATATATCTATTTAAATTTATTTGAAGGCATAATATAAGTGTTGTATAGATTGAAGGTCTATAGTATAATCAATCTTGCGTTTTTGTAAAACAGAAACGGGGTGTAGCGCAGCTGGTAGCGCACATGGTTTGGGACCATGGGGCCGGAGGTTCGAGTCCTCTCACCCCGATTTATTATGTTGTGGCGGTGTAGCTCAGTTGGCTAGAGCATTCGGTTCATACCCGGAGTGTCGTTGGTTCAAATCCAATCACCGCTATCTTGGCTCATTGGTCAAGCGGTTAAGACACCGCCCTTTCACGGCGGTAACAGGGGTTCGATTCCCCTATGAGTCATAAGTAAATGGGTGTTTAGCTCAGCTGGGAGAGCACCTGCCTTACAAGCAGGGGGTCATTGGTTCGAGCCCAATAATACCCATTTTTTTTATAAAAAAATATTTATAATTAATTTTTTGGATATCCTTATGTTACTATTAGTTTTTTATTAAATAGAAAGATAAATTCATCAGATATTTCATTTGCAAGAGTTATTTCTAATTCAGCATCACCATTGTGTATAGTTTTTATTTTTATTGAAGTTTCATTTAGTGTACAATCTATTGATTCAATTATTTTATAATTACTTTTATTTAACCTTTTTGACAAATTTAAAAAAAGTGAAAGTATTTTATATATTTTGATATCATCAGTATTTAATATGTCTTTAAATGGTTTGAGATATCTGTTTTCTCTATTAAGATTTTTGTGGGAAGCTGAAATGGCGGAAAGTAATATTATTTCCCTATGTGAAAGACCATATATATTTAAGTTTAGTAATATGTAAAATGTATTATCACAGTTGTTTTTATAGTCGATAAACATTCCTATTTCATGAAGTAGTGATGAATAGTGAAGAATTTTTTCTTCATTTATTCCAAAATTGTGTATAGGTTTTAATTGATTAAAGAGTGATAATGAAATATCTACGATATTATTAGTGGTTATGTTTTGTAGATTTAAATTATTGATGTAATTATTTATTGAGAAATTCAGTACATTTGTAAATTTAATTAATGAGTTCTTAAAAAAATAATTAAAAAAAATTCCTTCATCTAAACTATTACTATTTATGATTATAGCATCAAATTTATAGTATTCTAGTATTGTTTTTAAGATAAATAATCCACTGGTAAAAATATTTGGAATTAAATAGGTTTCACATAAAGTATTTGAGTATCCAAAATTGGATGAAGAAATTTTATTAAGTAATTTATTTAGATCTTTAAAATAAACTGTATAATTATGAATTTTTTTTAAAGGGTATGTGTTTTTTTCTATAAGAATTTTAGATAAATTTAGCGTAATATCTCCAATTCCTATAACTTTTATTTTATTATATGATTTAATAATATGATTTGATGATAATATTTCGAAAATTTTATTTTTTAATTTACTATGGTTGTCAGAAGACAAATAGCTTTCATTTGCATTAATATAGCCAATAGGAATAAAAATTGAATTTAATATACTATTATTTTGAGAATATATAAGATGCGTATTTCCTCCGTTAATATTTATTATTAAGCTGTTATTTGATTCAAAAGAATATTTAACACTATTGTTTATAAAAAGTGTTTCTTCATCTTCTGTCAATAACTTGAACTCTAAACCTGTATATTTATTTAACATATCCATCAATTGATTATAATTGTCAGCACTTTTTATTGATGAAGTAATAATAGACATGATATTTGATGGGGTTATTTTATATGAAAGACATATTTTTCTATATAATTTAACTATTTTTATAGCTTTGTGAATAGAAAAATCATTTATATTCTTACCCTCAACCATATTTTCAATAAGACTTATCGGTTGTATTATATCATCAATCAATTTATATGACCCATTACTATTTATCTCATATATTACTAATTTTACAAAATTAGAGTTTAAATTGATTATTCCAAGTTTTTTGTTCACATATAATCCCACATTTCAAATTAATTTTAGGACATTAATAATTTATATTATAACATATCGAAGCAAATAGCTTCAAAATAAAATTTTT
>JBDMZA010000441.1:0-6449 GCA_039770155.1 Clostridiales bacterium | reverse complement strand
CAAAAATTTCATAAGACAATTTTTTTCTGAAAATATCGATGGTTTAACGAATTTTCAAAAAAAGTTGACTAGTTTATTTTTTGATTCTGCCTAATATAAGGATAGACTGAAAAATAATACTCAATTCTTTTCACCTAAAATCACCTTGAAATGTTAGATTATGTATAGTAAAAATTTCTTTATAGATTAAAAAAACCCTAAAGGAAAAAAATCCGCTAGGGTTTTATCTGTATATTTTCATATTTTAATTTATTCCAAATAATAAAACTATAATATGAAATAATGGATAATGATATAATTGATAAAACTTTTATCAAAATAGAATTGTTGAAATCTGTTCCTAAAAAGTTATATAAAAAAACCATAGGGATATTTACTATTAAGGTAACTATTAAGGATTTCTTATAAGTTAATTTAATGTATGCAGCTGATAGCATTATAAAATCAGATGGTGTGAATGGACAAATCATACCAATTCCTAATAATTTATATCCATATTTTCTTACATTGTCAATTATTTTTTTATTAACATGTAATAGATTATTTAAGCATTTAATATTAGTAAAATTTTTTCCAATATAAAAAATTAATGATTGAGAGATTAATAAAGAAATTAATGATAGTATAAATCCATTATAGACACCAAAAAATACTCCACCGGAAATTATTAGTACTAGTTGAGGTATAAAAAGAAAAATTCTAAGTATTGAAATTACAACAAAAATAATTTTAGCTTCAATAGGATTTGTTATAACAATATTTTTAATTAAATCTATATTAGATAGTAAATCAATTTTAGTATTAAAATAATAAATTAAAATGATACAACTAGTTAGTAAAATAAGTTTTAATTTTGTTTTCGTAATAAACTTCCATTTTATGCTTAAAATCTTTTTTAGTTTCAGTTTTGACACCTCCAATAAATAACTTATATTAATGATATGTTATTTTATTAAAGTTTCTATAAATTAAATATGAAATTTTTATTAAAATAAATTAAATTTTTATAAACTTAAGGTGAATGTATATAAACAACTTCAAAAGTAAAAAAAATCTTGCTAAAATAAAGATTTGGGAAAAATACAAATAACAAGAAAAATAACAAGAAAAGGAAGAGAAAATAAATTTTTTAGGAATAAATAATATTGACTATAGTATAAAATCTTTAGTATATTTTCATAAAATTTTAATCCTTAAACCTTAAATCTATAACCTACTCCCCAAATTGTTTCGATAAATCTTGGCATTGATGGATTTTTCTCTATTTTTTCTCTTATACGACCTATATGTACTGTTACTGTTGAAGAATCAGTTATAGAATCAATTCCCCAAATTATTTCAAACAAATCATCTTTATTAAAAACTTTGTTTTTATTTTTTGCTAAAAAAATTAATAAATCGAACTCTTTTTGTGCAAGTTTTACTTCCACACTATCTACATAAACACGTCTTGTTTCCTTTTGAATTTCCAAGCCATTTATAGAAATAACATCCTTTTCTTCACCTTTAAATTTATTCTTTAATCTTTCATACTTTAGAATATGGGCATTAACCCTTGCTATTAATTCTCCAAAACTAAATGGTTTTGTTATATAGTCATCTGCCCCTAATCCTAAACCTTTTATCTTATCAATTTCTTCTTTTCTTGCAGACAATAAAATAATTGGTACAAAATTTTCATCACGAATCTCTTTTAAAATTTCATAACCATTAACACCAGGTAGCATTATATCAAGTATAATCAAATCATATTTTTTGTTTTTTATATAATTTAATGCAGAGATACCGTTTATAGTTAATTCTACATAAAAATTACTTGCCTCCAAGTAATCTACAAGTAATTCACTTATATTTTTATCATCTTCAACAACTAAAATTTTTTTCATTCCCTAGCCTCCATATTTCTCTAATGATATAATTATACTTGTCCAGACTCCCTTTTTACTTCTTGCCCAAATATTACCACCAAAACCCTCAATTATTTCTTTTGATATAGCAAGACCTAATCCAGTACCTGCAAAGCCACTTCTTGATTCATCAGCTCTATAAAATCTATTGAAAATCTTATTTAATTCAGAACTTTCTATCCCCATACCATTATCTTTTATATCTATTATTATATCTCTATGAGTTTCTCTTAAAAAAATTGTAATTTTACCATGTTGCTTATCCAAATATTTACATGCATTACTTGTTACATTTGTCAATACTCTTTTAAAATTTTCAAAATCTACTAATACTATTTTATTATGTTTGAGATTATTTTCCAATGAAATTTTGACATTTTTTTTCAATAAATCTTCTTTCATATCTTCAATAAAATATTTAAAAAACTCTTCAATGTCACATTTTTGAAGATTAAAAACTATTTGTTGTAAATCAAGTTTTGAATATAAAAATAAATCTTCTATCATAGTTTCAATAGTATTTGTCCTATTGCAAATATTCTTTAAATAACTATTTATCTTTTCCTTATCTTTTATTACACCATTTAATATAGCTTCCACATAACCTTTTATAGATGTAATAGGTGTCATTAAATCATGAGACATGATTGAAATTAAAACTTTTCTATTATTATTTAACCTATTTTGTTTTTCAATTGACTCTTTTAATTTAATTCTTAATAATTCAATATATTCAGTTAGTTCTTCAATTTCATTATCACCAGATAACACTATGGGTCTATTAATGTTATCTTGAGTTATTTCTTCAACGGACAAACA
This sequence comes from Clostridiales bacterium, assembly GCA_039770155.1. Classification (GTDB taxonomy): domain Bacteria; phylum Bacillota; class Clostridia; order Acetivibrionales; family JBDMZA01; genus JBDMZA01. The sequence goes on along the minus strand of JBDMZA010000441.1, from coordinate 3,723 downwards.
TAATTTTTTAAGGGGCTCTAATAACTGTTTTTTATAAATTTTATTTAATATTATATTTGTTATTACAAAAGTAATTATATATACTAACAACAATATACTATAAAATCTTTGAAAATTAAATTTTCCAATTGATGTTTTTGATAATAAAATTACATGAAACTCCTCTATATTTTTTATTCTAATTGTTTCATAATCAACGATATACTTACCTGAATCAAGTTGTACTACTTTATTATATTTTTCATTTTCGACATTTCTAATACATTTTTCTTTTTCAATGAGTGTCAAATCAATACTTGAAAATAAATCTGTAGAGTTACTATATACTATAATATCTATTCCAAAATCTTTTAAAAGTGATATTATATGATTTTGGTATTGAGTATTTACTAGATTTTCAGCATTCTTTGATATTTTTTTTTGAATATTTAAAAACCTATTTTCAACTTCAATAAAGGTTTCGAAATCCTGAACACCTATATTTACATGTGAAAAATTAGAATAAATCATAATATAAAAAAATGCGACCACAATAACAATTATCAAAGGTGCTGATATATTGATTAAGCTAGATAATAACAGTCTATTTTTTAAATACATAAGATTTCACCTTTATAATATTTTAAAAGAATTAAAAATCCCTTTTTTCAAATATGTAAAAACTAGCTATAAATAACATTATACTAAAACTTAGCATTATTAAAAATTCTCTAATAATTTTAAATATTTGAATATTATCTGACAACCATAAATTATACCAGTCCAACATAGAGAAAACCAATAAACTTGAATAAGCAGGAAATAATATTTCTAAGCCTTTAAATAGTAAAATTATTATTAATGATATAAAAAACACCATTGTACTACTTTTTATTAAATTTGCTAATAAAATAATTACCATAGCAATAGCCATTATTGGTAACAATGTTACAAGATATGCAACAACTAAGTCTAAAAATTTGCCAATTGATAATGAGCCATTATTAAATATTATACTTAGAACAAATGAAGTTACAAATAGTACTAATAAATTAAATGAAATGAATATTAAAATTGACGTTGTTTTAGCTAAGAATAGTTTAAATCTAGATATTGGTCTGGTAATAGTAATTTTAATTGTATTACTATTAAATTCTCCTGAAAATAGATCAATTGTAATCAATATGGTAAATAACAGAAGTATAGTACTTGCAAAAAATGACAATATAAGTATTGGAAAACTACTTAAACTTACTGTAGCAAAATTCAAACCTTTTTGTAGTCCAATAATTGATAATTGTCCAATAACAATAGTAATCATTGATATAATTATAACGACTAAAGTTTTTTTCTTTTTTAAAACTTTATCTATTTCATTTAATAATGCCATTTTGAATATTCTCATTTTTTTCTACCTCCCTTACAAAATATTTTTCTAGTGATTCGTAACTCATCAATATATTATCTATATAATCAACATTTAAAAGTTTACCACCTATTATTATTCCTACTCTGTTACATGTCAATTCTACATCATGTATTAAATGACTTGAAATAAAAAATGTAGTGTTCTCTTTTTCTGATATATTTTTTATTAGTTTTCTAAATTCTAACATTCCTTCAACATCTAAACCATTTAATGGTTCATCTAATATTGCAAGTTTTGGTTTATTAATAATTGCAGTAGCAATTCCAAGCCTTTGTTTCATTCCAAGAGAAAAACCTTTCACCTTCTCTTTTTTATATTTATGTAAGCCAACCAATTCTAAAACATCATCTATTCTATTTTTATCAATATTATTATAATATCTTGAAACATATTTTAAATTATCATATGCTGTCATATATGAAAAAGCCTCAACAGTTTCAATTATACATCCAACATTTTCTAAGGCTCTTTCAAAATCTTCTCTAATATTATATCCAAATATTTTTACATTCCCACTATCTTGTTTCATAAGTCCAGTCATAATTTTCATTGTAGTAGTTTTACCTGCTCCATTTGGACCTAAAAAACCAAAAATGTCACCCTTGTCTATATCTAAATTTAAATCAAATATTCCACGTTCGTTTTTATATACTTTATTTAGATTTTCTATTTCAAGTATTTTGTTCATTTTGCTCCTCCATATTTACAAGGCAATTATGAATTTGTTCATAATTACCTTGTACTTATATTATCTATATAATTTATTTAAATAACCTTTGGTAATCTCCATTAAAAACAGATTCTATTACAGTATAACCATTACTATAACTCTTGCCATTGTCTACATATTCTTCCATAAGCGCTGTTTGAAGATTCAAAGTTACTCCTTGATTATCTCCTAATTTGCATAATATAATATCTGTTTTTTCATCATCAATAGTAATTTTTCCTAAATAGTCATAATCTTTTAAAGTAAAGGTTAATTTTTCTGATTTATTTTTACTTGGATCATCTGTATAATTTATTGAAATTTGAACATCTACATTATCTTCATCAACATCTAATATTTCTAAAATCTTTTCGCCTTTTTTAACAAATTTATCATTCTCAACTTCAATTATATCTGTTTTCCATTTACCAACATACTTCTTTGTAAAATTATTCATTTCATTTTCAACTATTTCAACTTTCTTGTTTGATAAATCAGGTTTTTTAACAACGGTATTATTTGTATCTTTTAATACACTTACACTTTCAAAATTTAAAGTCTTTTCATTTTTATCTTTATCTAAACCTGAAATTTCACCTGATATAGTTAACTTTTTAATTGAATTATCTTCATTTAACAAAGCTTTTCCATCAATATTTTTAATAAATATATTATCTTTTAATACAGAAAGTTCATTAATTTTTTCAACTTGCTTTTCATAACTCATGTTTTCATCCATAGTATAATGCATTGACTCATTGTTTATATATGATTTATATCCATAAGATACAAGGGCATTTATCATTGATGGAATCTGTATTTCATTTAATGAACCACTTATTGCTTTTTCACCATCTTTAGTATCCTCTATTATTACATGTTTTGATAAATCACCAACAACTCCATCTATTATTCTTTCAATATCTTTAAATTCATCTGATTTCAGAAAATTCTCATTTTCATAAATAATCTCATTTGAATTGAGCCATTTTGGAGTATTGACTTGTTCAAAATTAATACCATCCTGTGAGTTTATACTGACATTACTATCATCATAATAATAATTATAACTATCATCAGCGCCCTTGATTTTCATTTCATTTATTTCTTCTCGAATATTATCTTTTGTATTATGTTTGTTTTTTGCTAATATCCTAAAAAGAGTTTCATTTCCATCTTTTAAGGATGTTTCAGTTTCTAATGTATAGCTGTCATAACCATTGTATTCCAAATTAGAATAAGTATCCTTAATTGATTCTTTTATCTGTTTGTAACCATTATATGAAATTACTTCAGCAAATGCAGTGGTTACAAAAACAACAAATGCCAATATAAATATTGTAAGTGTAATAAATTTTTTATTTTTCCCCACAAATATCACTCTCCTTTTTCATATTTTTAATCTAGAATAATTATACATTTTAACTCTTGATTATTTGACAATAAAATATTAACAATTTATTAACTATATATATATTTATAAACAAAAAAGCTAAAACTATCCTTAATGAAGAATTTTCATTATCATTATATTATATATATTAATACAAAAGATGGTATTAATATATATAATTAATATAAAATATGAAATTAATATAATTAATAT
>JBDMZA010000440.1:0-4998 GCA_039770155.1 Clostridiales bacterium | reverse complement strand
TATATTTTTTCTTTTTCCTTTATTCTACCAATAAGATTATTAAATGTAAACTTGGATTATCTAAATAATATAATCTATTTACTAAATTTTTTATATGAAAAATCTATCATTGTTACATATATTTAAGAAAAAAATATTCACACATTGATATTAAAAATAAATTTTAATTCTAAAGTATGAATTTCTATGCTTTAAGGGAATTTCAGACTAAAATAATTCGGTATTTTTTTAGGTTCTCCTAAATATAAAATTTTTATTATTATATTAAATAATTATTGACAAAAAAAACACAGTAAAATAAACTATTTATGTCGAATTATTCATTATTTCAATATATATTAATGTAACAAATATTTTATAAGTGTTTTTGGTATTTATTAACATTTAGATGTATATTTTTGTTGAGGCAGAATAAATTTACATTTTCGCTTATAAAAAACATAAGAAAAATCAATCTGCTAAAAGGAGATTTATATGAAAGTATTACATTTGATCGGTGGCGGAGATGTTGGAGGAGCGAGAATTCATGTTCTATCACTTGTAAAGGAATTAAGTAAATATATAGAAGTGAAAATCATAAGTTTTAGATATGGAATTTTCTATGAAGAAGCTAGATCAATGGGTTTAAATATCGAAGTAGTCAAAACTGGAACCATTATAACTGATGTATTTAAAGTTATAAAAATTGTCAATTCAGGTTATGAATTACTACATTCCCATGGATCAAAAGCAAATATGGTTTCTGTATTAGCCAAACCTTTTATAAAGGCTCCTTCAATTACAACTATTCATAGTGACTATAAATTAGATTATTTAAATAATTTTTTTAAAACAATGAGTTTTGGTAAAATAAATACTATAGCATTAAGATTCATAAATTATTATATTGCTGTTTCTGATGATTTCAAAAATATGTTGATTAAGAGAAATTTTAATATTTATAATATATTTCAAATACCAAATGGAATGAACTTTAGTAATAGAAATAAAAGTTATTCCAGAGAAAACTTCTTAAAAAAATACTCTATAGAATATATAAAAGATGATATTATTGTTGGAATACTTGCAAGACTTCATCCTGTAAAGGATGTATTTACTTTTCTTAAAGCCGCCAATATTGTTATTAAAAAATATCCTAATGTAAAATTTCTAATTGGTGGAGATGGTGAAGAAAGGGAGATGCTAGAAAAAACTGTTCGAGAATTTAGAATTGAGAAAAATGTATTTTTTCTTGGTTTCATTTCCGAAGATCCTTTTGAATTTATGAATGCCCTTGATATAAATGTTCTTACATCAGTTAGTGAAGGCTTCCCTTATACAATTTTGGAAGGTGCTAAGTTTAAAAAACCTACTATAACAAGTGATGTCGGTGGTATAAAAGAATTAATAATTCATGGTAACAATGGATATTTATTTAAAACTGGAGATTTTATTACTTTATCTGAATATATGATCTCTTTTATTGATAATAATGATTTACGGGATAAATTAGGTCAACAACTATATAATGATGCTGTTGAAAAATTTTCTTTAGAAACCATGAGAGATATTCAAATTGATATTTATAAAAAAGTATTAATAGCTTTTAGAAAAACATATAAAAATAAGTCTTTATCTAAAGAAAAATCAAAAAAAAACGATTTTTTAATTTCAGGATATTATGGTTCTGGAAACATTGGTGATGATGCTCTATTATCTGCTATTATTTATGATATAAAAAAATTTAAAAAAAATTCTAAAATTGCAGTTTTATCACGAACACCTGTAGAAACAAAAAAAATATATGGTGTTGATTCTATAAACAGACTACACATTTTTAAGTTAATTAAATCAATGAAAAACTCAAAAATATTTATTAATGGTGGTGGAAGTCTAATTCAAGATATAAAAAGTTCTCGTTCACTTATTTATTATCTTTCAACCATACTACTTGCCAAAATTATGGGGTTAAAAGTTATTCTATATGCTAATGGAATTGGACCTATAAATAAAGCTTTCAATAAAAAAATTACTAAACTGATTTTAAATAATACTAATTTAATTACATTAAGAGATACAAATTCTAAAGATGAATTGGATAATTTAAAAATTACTAAACCACCAATATATATCACAGCTGATCCAGCTTTATCAATAATTGCAGCAGATAAAAAAGCTGTAGACAAAATATTAGAAGATGAAGAGATACCTTTTCACAAAGGTATAGTTGGAATATCAATCAGAAGATGGAATAACTTAGAAAACTATCAATTTGTTATAGCACAAATTGTTGACTATATTTATGAAAAACACAATTTAATCCCATTATTTATACCAATGCATTTTCCTGATGATTATATAATATCAAAGAAAATATTATTTCACACAAAAAATAAAGGCTATATATTATCAAAAAGTTATTCAGCTTCTGAACTTATCGGTTTGACATCTAGACTTGAATTTGTCATTGGTATGAGATTACATGCATTAATATTTTCTGCGAGTGTATTCACACCAATTATAGGCATAGAGTATGAAAATAAAGTAAAGAGTTTCCTAAATTATATTGATCTAGACAAATCCTGTTTTGCTGGGCATATTGAAGACATAGATGAGGAAAAACTAAAAAAAATTATTGACTCCATTGTATTAAATAGAGATGATTATGTTAATGAATTAAAATCAAATATAAAAATACTTAAACTAAAAGCATTAGAAAATGCACAACTAACAATTGAAGAATTGGGTTATAACTGGAGGACTGTAAATGAAAAGAAAATCCCTGTTAGGCATTAATTTTAGCTGTATTACAATGGATGAAGCTTTAGAATATATACTTAAATTTTTAGAAGAAGATAAATTACATACAATATTTACCCCAAATGCAGAAATTGCAATGGAAGCACAAAGAGATCCAGACTTTAAAAAAATACTAAATAGTTCAGACATGCTAATCCCAGATGGTGCAGGAGTTATACTATCTTCGAAGATATTAAATATCAAACTTCCCCAAAAAATCCCTGGATTTGATTTAACAAGAAATAGTTTTAGTCTCCAAAGAAAAATTAAAACAAAATATTTTTTCTTTGGGGGAAAAGATGGAATTGCTGAAAAAGCAGCTGAAAGAGTGTTGCATAGTTATAATAATATTGAAATTTCAGGATGTCAATCAGGATACTTTAAAAAAGAAGATGAAGAAGCAATAATCAATAAAATTAATTCATCCAATACCGAATTTCTTTTAGTAGGTTTAGGTGCCCCAAAACAAGAAAAATGGATTCATGAAAATAGAGATAAATTAAATGTTAAAGTATGCATAGGTGTAGGTGGTACAATTGACATTTTAGCAGGTAATGTAAAACTAACTCCTGATTTTTTTAGAAGAAATGGTCTTGAATGGCTTTATAGGCTTTATAAAGAACCTAGAAGATTCAAAAGGATGTTAGATCTTCCAAGATTTATTTTATTATCATTTAAAAAAAGAATATTAAATTAGAAAAAAATCTTAAAAAGAACATAAAAAAATAAATTTATATTCTTGTAGCCTGAAACTAACTTAAATCATTGGAATTCATTCTCAAGAATACAAATTTATTTTTGACAATCTCTAAATCAAGTAATTTAAAACTTCTTTAACTTCCTTATTTTTTATATAAACTCTTGGAATTCTTTTACCAACAACTGAAACAACCTCATAATTTATTGTTCCGATTTTTTCAGCAAGTTCTTCTACATATATAGAATTCCCTTCTTGTGTTCCAAATAAAACAACTTCATCTCCTATTTTTACATCTTCCTCAATGTGAGTAATATCAATCATGCATTGATCCATACATATTCTACCTACTATAGATGCTCTTTTGCCTTTAATCAAGACTTCACCCTTACCTGTTAAAAGTCTTGAGTATCCATCAGCATAACCGATTGGTATTGTAGCAATTCTACTTTTCCTTTTGGTAGTAAATATCCTTCCATAACTAATATCAACATTTTCATCTACTTCTTTTACCAAAATTATATTTGCTTTAAGACTCATCGCTGGTTTTAAATTTAATTTTTTATTATTTACTTCATCCGAAGGAAATAAACCATATAAAATGACCCCAGGTCTTACTGCTTCTAAATGCATATGAGGATATTGTATAATTGCAGCACTGTTTGCAACATGTCTAATTGGAATATTGATACCAATTCTGTTTAATTCATGGCAAATAGAAATAAATTTATCAAATTGCATCATTGTATATTCACTATCTTTTTCATCAGCTACTGAAAAATGAGTAAATAGACCTTCTACAATAATATTTTTCAATCTAGAAATTTTTTCTACATTTTTAACTGCATTATAGCCTGGCATAAAACCAACTCTTGTCATACCTGTATCAATTTTAATATGTATTTTTACATTTTTATTTAAATTTATAGCTGAGTTTGATAATGCTTCTGCTAAATCATGACTAAAAACAGTTTGTGTCAAATTATTTAAAATAATCTCATCAGCTCTTTTTGGATCAGTGTAATTTAAAATTAAAATGGGAACTTTTATTCCATATTCTCTTAATTGAATTGCCTCATCTAACATTGAAACTGCTAGCATTGTTACTCCATTATCTAATAATTCTTTTACAGTTCCCATAACACCATGTCCATATGCATCAGCTTTGACAATTGCTATTATTTCAGCTTTTCTATTTGTATATTTCCTGATTTGTCTGATATTATATGCTATATTATCTAAATCGACTTCTGCCCAAGCTCTATTTAGTAGATAATTCATTACTATAACACCCTCTTTTAAAAAAGCTATATTATTATTAAATTTCTAGTTTTTTCTAAATATCCTTATTCCTCCTCCAATAACTTGGAAATGTATTTTACTATATCTGCTCTGCTAATTATACCAACTAATTCCCCATTTTCAAGTACAGGTAATTTACTCACATCTTTTTCTACCATTATATCAGCAGCAAGTTCCACAGTTTTATCTGATTCTATTGTGTATAATTTTTTATTCATAAT
>JBDMZA010000439.1:0-3904 GCA_039770155.1 Clostridiales bacterium | reverse complement strand
TCTACTTGATGGTATTTCATATATATTAATTCCTATTTTTAGACTTACAATAACACCACTTACAAAATTACTTCCATTGATACTGATCCATTGCCTTGTTGAACTCACATTAGGTGAATTTGGGTTAATTTCACTAATGTTTGGTGAGGATGAAACAGAGTTTTTTTGAACATAAAAATCATAATTATTAGAAACATAACCATTCGAATTTTCGACTATAGCTTTCCAATATCCTACATCTGTTAATCCAACATTAACATCTATTTGTGTTGAATTAATGTATGTTGTTCTACTTGATGGTATCTCATAAGTACTATTTGCTATTTTTAAAATTACTTTTGAATTACTTTCAAAATTATTTCCAATTATACTAATCAATTGTTTTGAAGTATTAACTATTGGTGAGTTTGGACTAATATTGCTAATAGACGGAATTTTTATAGGTGTTGGTGTAGAAGGTGTCGGTATAATAGGTGTTGATGTAATAGGTGTTGGTATAATAGGTGTTGGTGCAATAGGTGCTGGTGTAATAGGTGTTGGTATAATAGGTGTTGGTGTAATAGGTGTTGGTGTAATAGGTGTTGGTGTAATAGGTGTTGGTATAATAGGTGTTGATGTAACATCCTCTATATCATTATTATTGATTTTATCTAAAACATAATTTTTTGAAGTATCAAAAATTATTTGAATTACCTTTTCTTTACTTTCATACCCTGATTTATTTATCAGTCAAATTATATATTCTCTCAGGTAATTCTACATTAAAATTACCTTCAGAATCTGTTTGAATATATTTATTTATATTATCACTTTCAATATATATATTTACATCCTTTAATTTTTCTACACTGGCATAATCACCATATATTTTCCCATTGAAACTATATTTTTTTTCTTTTCCTTCAATTAAAATTATTGAATTATTTTCTTTAAATACATCTTTTTTATATAATTCAAATTTTTCATCTACCTCAATAATACTTTTTCCACTTGCCTCTACCTTCAGTCTAGAATTTGCTGTTCCAATAACCTCACCCTTTACATCATAGTCACATTTTACTTTTCCAGTAATATTATCTCTTACAATTTCTGAATCCAAATATAAATTCATTGAATTACTTAAATCTGATATAGGAATACCAGCTATATAAATTACAACATCTCCACTAATTGAAACCTTAGAACTAGCCCTAACTTCTAAGTTAAAATGCGGATCAAAATTTACATTTTTAATTTCTTTATTTGTATCTAAACCTTGTGAGTTTATAGTGAAACCACTTTTTACATAAGCTTGATAATCAAAACCAGCATTCACATTTCCTTCTATATTTCCATAAGCATCTATTGATAATTGTAATGAAACAGCTAGTTTAGTATTTAATTTTGGACTTCCCACTCCAGGTAATATTGATAAATTTCCTACATCTGCAGTAATATTTCCTAAAACTACTTTATCACTCATATCTATTCCTTCGTAAGAAAAAAGCTTTAACTTTTTATCCTTTTCTTTCTCTTTTAAAAGCTGATTAATATCAAAATCAAAATTACCTGATCAACTAAATTCACCATCACAGTCAATATCCGTTTCAAATTCAGCATTTACTTCACTTACACTCCGCAACACTGTCTTTTTTATTTTCCTTTTTGGCATATTAAAGTTGTTACATCAATAGTTTTGAACTGTTTTCTATTGGTGTATAGTCTCAGTACATAATTTAAATCCAATTTTAGGTTTAGACTCTATTTCTATCAATGCTTCTGGAATTTTATTAATTTTATATTTTAGTTCAAATTCTATCATATTATTCGTCCCTTCAAATTTATCTTGTTAGTATGTTAAATTTTATCAAATAATTATATATTTTCAATAGAAAAAAATTTGAACTTTAAAATAAAACCTTGATGAGTTTTCCAATAGAATCCTATTATAGATGTAGAAATACTATTAAGTTTAAATTATGTTATTTATTTTTTACATAAAAAGTTTTGAAAACATATTTTTATGTCGATATAAATTTATAGAATATTGTATATAAGGAGATGTTTTATAATGGAAAAAAATATTAAAAAAAGAGCCATTATTGGTATTAGTGAATCATTATTAAAAAACGGAAAAATAAAAGAACCTTTTAGTGCTGATGATATTAAATCTGCATACTATAATGATACTGAATTGCAAGAAAAATATCCAATTGATGATAAATCATTTAAAACTGAACTTTCAACTCTTGATATAAACAAAGCAAGACTCTTTTCATGTGATGATAATGGAATAACAAAATATTGGACTTTAAAAATTAAGAATTTTTCAGAAAATAAAAGTTAAATGATAGTTAATTAATAATTACTTTCACATTATGATATAGGAAAATCTTTATTTAGTTACTTGAAAGGATGATTTCATGCCAAAAAAAATTAATACAATAAATTTACTTAAAGCATATATTCAAGGTGTTGAGACAAGAGCTAATCATCATGCAAATTCGGTTAATGAAGTCATTTATGCATTAGTAGGATTTATAGTAAGGTATAAAGATGATAAAGATATAGAAATAAAATCTGAAAATAGTGAAATGAAAAATGTTTTATGGTTATCTATAAAAGATAAACGTTATGCTTTTTCATATAATCACGAAAATGGAAAAATTGAAATGAGAGAAAATAGTTTAAAAGGAAATACAATTTTTCAGTTTGATAACAATTCAAATATTAAGGGCATTAAAGAATTTTTTGAATCATTATAAAAGTGCTACCTTTGATAAAATAATATTAATTAATTAAGTAAAGAGGTGTTATAATGCACAAAATTGATTTTAATATAATAAATAAACTTGTAGGTAATTCACTAAATAATTTATTTAAATCTGATAAAGAACTAATAAATATTGAGAATATTGCCTTAGATGATATAAATAAACATGCCGCTGAGAGATCAATAGTTTTTAGATTTGGAATATATTTAAATGAAGAACTTAAAAAATACCCTGATCATTTCACAGATACAAATTTAGATGTTGAATACAACAGATATAACTATGATATAAAAAAGGTTGATGAAAAAAGTATTTTCCCAGATTTGATAATTCATTCCAGACACAATCAAGATAAAAACATTTTAGTAGTTGAATTTAAAACCTGGTGGAATAATAATACCTATGATGATGAAAAAAAGTTGAAAGCATTTACAAGAAATAGTGGCAAGTTTAGATATGATTATGGATTGTCTCTAATTATTGATAAAGACATTAAAAAAACAAAAGAATCATTTAAGTGGTTTTTTAATTATACACTTCATAATGCTATGAAAATTATTTTACAAGAACACACAGATAAACCAATGCATGCTGATGAACTTGCAAACGAAATTTATAAGAGAAATTTATATTTTAAGGAAGATGGAACTAAAGCAGAATATAATCAAATTAGAGCAAGATGCAATAATTATTCAGACATGTTTGAGGCCTTATCTGGAAATCATATAAAACTTAAAGAATAAAATTATATAGACTAGAAGTAATTGATTTAATACAAAATATAGTGCGTGTGTTTGTCAATACTAAATTATAATTTTTTATAGAGCGTAAAATAATAATATTTTATACTAATGATAGATAATAAGTTATTAAATCTAATTAATAAATTACCAATTTAATAACTACCTTTCTGAATAGCATTAACTTTAGTCGCTAATATTCCAATTTCTTTGTACAATATACTTATTTTATTTTCGTACTCTGATCTTATTACATTTAATTTCTTATTTTTATCAAAAAATACTTCTGGCATATTTTGTACAGCCTCATTTTTCCATCTAACAACAACACTAGGATGTAACATGTTTTCAGAACAAATCTCACTTATTGATTTTAGTTCTTTTAATACCTCCAAAACAATTTTTGCCTTA
>JBDMZA010000438.1:0-4502 GCA_039770155.1 Clostridiales bacterium | reverse complement strand
AATACCAAATGAAACACAATATTATTAGCACAAAAGCGAGGTTTTGCAAAATGGAAAGTAAAGTTCATGATTTTATTGACAGATTAAATAATGAGATGGATGATTTTAGTAAGGGACAAAAATTAATAGCAAAATATATTATAAATCATTATGATAAAGCAGCTTATATGACAGCTGCGAGATTAGGTGAAGTTGTTGGTGTTAGTGAGTCGACAGTGGTTAGGTTTGCAATTGAATTAGATTTTGATGGCTATCCCAAATTACAAAAAATTATTCAGGAAATGATCAGAAGTAAATTAACATCAATACAGAGAATGGAAGTATCATCAAGCCGTATAGATAGTAATAATATATTAAAAAGTGTTATTCAACTTGATATGGAAAAACTTAAAATTACTCTTGATGAAATTGATAGGGATTCTTTTGATAAAATTGTGGATTGCATATTGGGAGGTAAGAAAATTTATATATTAGGAGTAAGAAGCTCAGCTCCATTAGCTAGCTTTTTAGGATTTTATTTTAATCTAATATTTGATAATATAAGACTTGTACATACAACGAGTGTTAGTGAAATGTTTGAACAGATATTAAATGTATCTAAAGATGATGTTGTAATAGGAATAAGTTTTCCAAGATATTCAAAGAGAACTGTTAAAGCAATGAAATTTGTTAAGACTCAAGGAGCTAAAATTATAGCCATTACTGACAGTGATGATTCTCCAATTTCAGAGTATTGTGATTATTCAATAATAGCAAGAAGTGATATGGCATCTTTTGTTGATTCTCTTGTTGCACCATTGAGTGTAATAAATGCACTAATTGTAGCAATTGGATTAAAGCGAAAGGAGTTTTTATCAAACAACTTTGAGAGGTTGGAAAAAATTTGGGATGAGTATCAAGTCTATGAAAAATATGATAACAATAATGAAATAAAATATAAATAAGGAAAGAATTATGGAGTTTAAATATGAGCGGTAAAGTTATTGTAATAGGAGCAGGAGCAGCTGGATTAATGGCAGCAGGAAATTTAGCTGAAAATGGAAAAGATGTACTTTTAATTGAAAGAAATGATAGAGTAGGTAAAAAACTATTGATAACTGGAAAAGGTAGATGTAACTTAACTAATAATTCTGATATTGATAATTTAATTATGAGTATTCCGAGAAATGGAAATTTCTTATATTCGTCTTTTTATAACTTTTCTAATTTAGATATTATAGATTTTTTTTCGAAAAATGGTTTAGAACTAAAAAATGAAAGAGGAGGAAGAGTTTTTCCAAAATCTGATTCGGCAAAAGATGTTGTTGATTTATTATATAATTATTGTAAAGGTAATGGAGTAAAAATATTATTTGAATCTAAAGTGACAGATATTATAATTCAAAATAAAAAAGTATCTGGGGTAAAATTATATAATGGTAAAATTATTAAATGTTGTTCTGTTATATTAGCGACAGGTGGTTATTCTTATCCTAAAACAGGTTCAGATGGTAGTGGACATGACTTATTAAGAAAAATAGGACATAATATAAAAAAAATACAACCATCCTTAATACCTTTATTAACTAAGGAAAAGTGGGTAAAAGATTTACAAGGTTTATCTCTCAAAAATATATCTGTGATGTTTAAAAATAAAAATAATAAGAAAATATTTTCTGAGTTTGGTGAAATGATTTTTACTCATTTTGGAGTTTCTGGACCTGTAATACTAAGCGGTAGTTGCCATTTGTTGAATGATAATTTCAGAGATATGTATATATATATTGATTTAAAGCCTGCATTGGATGAAAAGAAATTGGAAGATAGAATAATTAGAGATTTTGTAAAATACTCAAGAAAACAGATTAAAAATGCATTAGATGATCTATTACCAAAAAAATTAATTCCAGTTATAATAAGCTTATCTGGAATTCCAGAAGATAAATTTGTGAATCAAATAACTAAAAAAGAAAGACTTTTGTTAGTTAAACTTTTAAAAGGACTTAAACTTGAAATAATAGGTTCAAGAGATATAAGTGAGGCCATCATTACTGCTGGTGGAGTTTCTATTGATGAAATTGAAAGTTATTCAATGGAATCTAAATTAGTTAAGGGACTGTATGTTATAGGTGAATTACTTGATGTTGATGGTTACACAGGTGGATATAACTTGACAGTTGCATTTTCTACAGCTATGATGGCAGTTAAATCAATTTAGGAAACCAAAAAAACAATACGAATTCTTTTCGTATAAAGGTTGCTTAAATCACATAAATTTGTACTCAAGAACTAGAATTTGTTTTTTTGGAGGTCTTTTTTGAATATCTTGAATGTTCCTAATTTTGAAAGATTTGCATAATATCAAGATTGTCTGTATAGAAATAATAAAAAATACCAATAATAATAATAATATAATATAGTGCTGATTCTACAGTACTTCCTGTTGTAATAATTTTAATACCTAATCTTTTATCTATTATAGGATATAAATATTCTAAACCCTGATTAGTAAGCATATCTAGTATATGATGTGATATTATACCTAAAAATAAAGCATACATAAACATATTATCATATTTAACTAAGATTATCCAAAATATAATCAATGTAATTGCTGAGTGAGTTAGTATTCCACGGTGCTTGAATAAATCATGTAGAAATGTAAATACAAATGAAATAATCTTTAGGATATTTTTTAAAAAACCTTTTCTTAAAGAATTTGCCTTTTTACTACTAGAAGTTTTAATAGATAAAAATCTTTTTTTTATGAAGTTCCATACATTATCAATACCTGGTATTAAGTCACTAACAAGACTTTTGGGGGTATCAATATCTGGTAATAAACCGCCAATAAAAGCAGCTAGCACTACTTCACTTGTATATTGATGTGTAATAGCTGTTGCTAATACAATTGCTGCAGCGGCATGTGTTCTTCCTGTCATAGTATACCTCTTAACTAAAAATTTGTTATAAATAATTTGATTTTGTAATACAACTTTTCTAAAATATTGATGGTTAATTAATTTTGAAAGAAAGTTGACTAGTTTATTTTTTGATTCTGCCTTATATATACCAATATAATTTAATATTATAGCATATAGAAGAAATACCTCCAAATAAATTTAATATAATAAAAAACCAATATACAAATTTAGTTGATGTATATTGGTTTTATTTATATATGTATAAGTTTTAAGCTTTTTCAGCAGAACCTAATACATTTATATTTTTATGTTTATATAATTCTTTTAGTGCATCACGAGCAGGCCCCAAATATTTACGAGGATCAAATTCAGCGGGTTTCTTTGCAAATGCTTCTCTAACAGCAGCAGTCATAGCAAGTCTACCATCAGAATCAATATTTATTTTACAAACAGCAGATTTTGCAGCTTTTCTTAATTGTTCTTCAGGTATACCAATTGCATCTTTTAAAGCACCGCCATAAGAGTTAATAGTTTTAATTAAATCTTGAGGAACTGATGAAGAACCATGTAATACAATAGAGAAACCTGGAATCCTCTTTTCTATTTCTTCCAATATTTCGAATTTTAATGGTGGTGGAACTAAAACACCTTCATCATTTCTTGTACATTGCTCAGGTTTGAATTTATTAGCACCATGAGATGTTCCAATAGAAATTGCAAGTGAGTCAACACCTGTTCTTTTAACAAAATCTTCTACTTCATCAGGTTGAGTATAAGTAGATTTTTCGGCTGATACTTCATCTTCAACTCCTGCTAAAACACCTAGTTCACCTTCAACTGTAACATCATGTTGATGTGCATATTCTACAACTTTTTTTGTCAGTGCTATGTTATCTTCATATGAATGATGAGAACCATCTATCATAACTGATGAAAATCCATTATCTATACAATCCTTACAAAGTTCAAAAGTATCTCCATGATCAAGGTGAAGCGTGATTGGAATATTACCACCTAATTCCTTAGCATACTCAACAGCACCTCTTGCCATATTTCTCAATAATGTTGAATTAGCATATTTTCTTGCACCTGATGATACCTGCAAGATAACAGGTGAATTTGTTTCTACACAAGCTTGTATAATTGCTTGTAATTGCTCCATATTATTAAAATTATATGCTGGAATTGCATAACCACCATCTACTGCTTTTTTAAAAAGTTCTCTAGTATTCACTAGACCTAGTTCTTTATAACTAATCATAAATATTCTCCTTTCATTGATATAAATTGATATAAAATACTATTTATAAGTATAGCTATAATCTATGCTACATTAATTAATAATTATTTATTAACTTTATTATATTATCATTTTTATTGTTTTTAGTCTATTTAAAAATTAGAAAAATAAAATGAATAATATTCTATTTATTTTTCTAATATAAACTGAGTTATACAGAATCAAAAAATAAACTAGTCAACTTTTTTTGAAAATCCGTTAAAGCATCGGCATTTTCAGAAAAAAGTGATCTTATGAAATTTTTGATTATGCCTAAGGAGAGCCTAAAAAATAATACCAAATTCTTTTCGTCTGAAGTT
>JBDMZA010000437.1:0-2576 GCA_039770155.1 Clostridiales bacterium | reverse complement strand
TAGGCATAATCAAAAATTTCATAAGGAGAGCCGTAAAAAATAATACCGAATTCTTTTCGTCTGAAATTCGCTTAAATCACACGAATTCATACTCGAGAATTAGAGTTTATTTTTTGGCTATCCCTAAGACAATGTTTTTCTTAAAATTTTGAGATTTCAACAGATTTTTAAAATAAGTTGAGTAGCTTATTTTTTAGATAGCTCCTAATATTAAGATAAATTAACAAAAACTAAGCTATTTAGAAGTTATTTGCTTTGCTATGTTATAATAATTTTAATAAAATTTTTTATACTGGAGGTTTATGAATATGGAAATAGAAAAGGAAAAAATTAATAAAATGCCATTAATTGGTGATGCTGCACCAACATTTAAAGCTAAAACAACACAGGGAGATATCAATTTTCCAGAAGATTATGAAGGTAAATGGGTTATTTTATTTAGTCATCCTGCAGACTTTACACCTGTTTGTACAACAGAATTTATGACATTTGCTAAAATGCAAGATGATTTTAAGGCAATAAATACTGAACTAATAGGTTTGTCAGTTGATTCAATTTATGCTCATATTGCATGGTTAAGAAGAATTAAAGAAAAGATTGAGTACAAGGGAATGAAAGATGTAGAAGTTACATTTCCACTAATTGAAGATATTAAAATGGATGTAGCAAATAAATTTGGAATGATTCAACCTAATGCTTCTGATAATCAAGCAGTTAGAGCTGTTTTTGTAATAGATCCTGAAGCTAAAATTCGATGTATACTATATTATCCTCTTACTACAGGTAGAAATTTTGATGAAATCAAACGAATAGTGATTGCATTACAAAAATCAGATAAAGATTCTGTGGCTACGCCAGCAGACTGGAGACCAGGTGATGATGTTATTGTACCACCTGCAGGTTCATGTGGTTTAGCAAAAGATAGAATGGAAGATACTGATGATAGCAAATATTGTTTGGATTGGTTTATGTGTTTTAAAAAGGAAAGTAAATAATTTAATGTAAAACTACCTTTTAGAATCTATTAATACTTGATATAAAAGTCATATTTGATAAAAATTGAAATATGACTTTTTCTATGTTTGAATATTATATTGTGTTAGGGACATTTATTTGAAATGTATGAATTCACTCTCGAGAATATGGATTTGTTTTTTTTATTCTCCATAAAATATGATTCTTAAACTTGAAGCTATTTACTTTGATATGATATAATGTTTTGAAATTGAAAACAGGAGTTGTTCAAATAAATGTTTTTTTTAAAAACCTATATTTATAGTATTTTTAACACTAAATATTATTTAGAATTAAATAAAAAATCAATGAAGATAGCTATTTTTTACTTTATTATTTTATTAGTATTTTTTAGTGCAATATCTTCAGTAAAAGTTTTTTTGAATTTTGATAATAAATATAATGATGTAAAAAAGGAATTTAATGAAAAAATAGATGAATTCGAAATAAAAGATGGTTTATTGACTATAAAAGGTGAAAATCCTTTAATTATAAGAAGAGAATATTTAAATGTATTTTTTTATGATAGTAAAAATGAAATTAGTTTTGACAAAAAAGATTCAATTATTAATTTGATATTTACTAAAAAAGAATTTATATTTGAAGATCATTTATCTAAAATCAGAGAATTCAGAGTACCGTACAAAAAAATGTTTTTACAAAATATAAATAAAGAAGATTTTTTGATGTTTTTAGATATCTATTTTTTGATTACTATTATATTATTGGTGTTGTTTTTTGTGGTGCTGGATATATTGAATATTTTTTTTATGACTATCATTATAACATGGATAGCAAGAATTATTAATTTAATTAATGGTATTGATTCAAACTTTAAAAGTGTTTATAAAATTACTTTATATGCATTAACTTTACCAATAACTATAAATATTATTTTAGTAGTAATAGATTTTAATTTAGTGTATTTTAATTTGGTGTTTATAATGATTTGCTTATTTTATTTATTATTTGCATTTAATAATATTGGTAATAGTATGATAAAGAAGGAATCTCACCTTTAAACATCAAAATTAAATCTTTGAGAGATTATGTTATCAAAGTAATACTGTTAGTGCGAATAATGCCCTTAGTTTCTTATAATAAGAGACGAAGGGTTAATTATTTTTAAGATTTTCATACTAGAATTTAAAAAAGGTAAATAAAATTGTATTAGAGAGTTTTGTAGGATATAATTAATTCTAAGTATTATCAAAATTTATAAAAAAAATGACAAAATTTGATTTTGAATTACTCATTATACCTAAGAATTTATGGTAATCCTTAAGTTTTCCTAAGAGATGAGATGGATGGTGTATGGAAAAGATAAAAATTGCTTTGTGTCAGTTTATAGTAACTGATAATAAAATAAAAAATGTTGATAATGCAGTTAAATATATAAATGAAGCTTCAAGAAATGAAGCTAATATTGTAATGTTACCTGAAATGTTTAACTGTCCATATAGTAATAAAAAATTCTATGAGTACTCAGAAAGTAAAGAAGAAAGCTATACTTTAAATAGATTATCAGAAACAGTAAAAAAGAATAATATCTATTTAATTGG